>CAYNDM010000087.1:0-10184 GCA_964395265.1 uncultured Bacteriovoracaceae bacterium | reverse complement strand
CATGCAGGAGCAGATAGATGGTCCCCAGCCCAAGCACGAACGCGCCTCCATAGAGAAGAACGGATCGTGGGGCATTACTTCCTTGCTTCAACCACAGGCTCCCCTCAAATCCGAGCCACCACCCTACCAGGATGAGGGCATGCGCATAGCCGATGCCTGTTAGGCTTGTTGACCAGATATACAAGCAGGGAGAAAAGAGAAGAATCCCTACCGCCCAGACCTCTCCCGATCGCCATCCCGAGAGATAATCCCTGGCGAGGACCCGCGAAACCAAGAGCACGGCCAATAGGCTCAAGAACACCGGAAGAAACCTGCCATAGTGAAACAGGGATTCTCCACTTCCGAAGATCTTGGCCAGCCCATACAAGACGTAGCTATCGCCAGGGAAAAAGTGCGTATAAACTAGCGTCTCCCTCAAGCGTTCGATCGGAGTCTCATGAACCATCGGATACACCGGCAAGCCGGCGTTCGACGTCAGGCCGTGCTCGAGATAAACCCGCACCGAATGAAAAACATTATTCTCCCAGACGTCCGGGCGATCGGGCCGTCTGCCTGAAACATGGATGACACTGGCGACCTTCACAAGAAAAGCCAGGCTAACCAGGACCAACATGAATAGAACGCGATGCTGTTTCCAGATTCGAGCCAACTGGGCCATGTGGCATGAAGCTTAATCCGGCCCGAACGCTTTTAGAATTGAATTATCCCTGAAATTCTTCGAGCGGACGACTTTGAATCCATCAAGCCAAAAAAGATGACAAAGCCCGGTTGAAATTTGAAGACATCAAGCTACTCTCAAATGAGGAGAAAATCCATATGAGCAAGATGCCGCTGATCGCACGTATTCTCATGGGCCTGGTCTTCTTGGGTGCGGGTTTGGCTGGCCTTCTCAACGCAGCTCCTCCTCCAGACGACCTCCCTGAGAATCTGAAGGCCTTCACGGCCGGCATGATGGCGACTGGATACTTATTCCCTCTTGTTAAAGGCACCGAAGCGCTCTGCGGAGCTCTCCTGCTCAGCGGTTTCTTTGTCCCGCTGGCACTCGTAGTCCTGGCGCCGATCGTATTGAACATCTTCTTGACTCATGCCTTCATGGCGCCATCCGGCCTGCCACTCGCGATCGCGCTCGTCGTTATTGAGATCTATCTAGTCTTCTTTTCGCCTTACGGAGCCAAGATTCGCCCACTCTTCAAGGCCCGGTAGGCGTCGACCTCACTCGAGTCGCGAGCGCGAAGCTCAGGAGAAAGACCCCGATGGCCTTGATCGCCAAAGGGCCGAATCGATCCGAAAGCAGGCCAGAAGTCAGTTTGGAGTCCAGAACCGTCAGAAATAGGATTCCGATTATCGCAAGAACTTTACTCAACCGACTCGAAGCATGAGTGTCAAAGGCCTCGCGCAGCGCGAACACGGCAAGAGGATAGGCCCAGACAAACGCCACGGAAAACGAGAGAGGATGAACCGCTGTCGCCAGGGCGATCCCCGCCGCGAATAGCGCGGGGAAATTTTTCGGAAACATCGCTCTTTTGATCCAAAAGATCGTGGCAAGCGCCATCAGCGCCGAAGGCACGTATCCCACCATGCGGGATTCAGTCGCCAAAAGGTCGAGCCCGAGAATCCTGGTCCAAAGAACAGGAAGCCCATACATCCCTCCGCCCAGGTTCAGCCCGCTCGATCCCGCGGTTTCGAAATACGCCTGGATCATTCGGACCGGGCTTCCATAGGTCAGCAATGCCGGAAGGCTCAGCAGGAAAAGCCCAAAGGCCGCGAGAAGAACCGAGGATTTCCTGATAAACGTACGAGGGACAGCAGCGAGTGCCAATACTTGAAAGGCCTTCGCGCTCAGGCCCGAGAAGAGAAAAACCCAGCCAAATGCGCGCCGAACGCTCGAGGGCGCGTCCCGACTCTCCTTCAAAAGCTCAAATCCGTACAAGGACAAAGCAAGCAGAAAAATCGTGATCTGGCCCGTGGCGATATTGCTGACCCAAAACCCCCAGAACAGCACCAATGTGAAAATCGAGATGAACCACTCTCCCGTAGCCTTGACCGTCCAGTTGACCACATACGCAAGACAGATGAGTTGAAAAACCCTCCAGATGACTCCCGAGGTAACCTGATCGAAGGCCGAGAGCGGTAAAATCAAGAGTGCGATCCAAGGAGGGTACTTGAAGCAATCGAGACCATCCCGAGCGAAATCGTAGATCGTCGAAAACTCCGACAAATGCACCGCCGCGTTCCAGAAGACGACGTAATCGCCGCCACGCGCCCTGAATGCGTTGAGGACGAGCACCAGAGCCAACACTGAACCCAGAAAGTAGACTACCACTCGCAGAAGACGCGACTTGAAAGCAAGTGTTGGCGCTGAGTGATTTGAAATAGAACGCATCATGGTGACTTGACGAAACTAGGCAAGCTTGAAGCCCATGTCAACAAGTCGCCTGAATCACTCGTATCGAATAGGCTCGAATGGTGTGAACCCAGCTCGCACATCACCGAACTGTCAAGTCACTCGCGTCGGCTACGCACGAGCGCATCCGCTCGCAAAGAAGAAAAACTAAACTCCGAGCGACTTACTTGCGCGATGTCGCTCTGGGCCTGAATTTCAACCTAGCTTGACATAAAGGTTTCCTATGCGAAAAAAGTGCAATGGAAACGTTATTTGTGCTGGTCATTCTTGGAGCGATGATGTCTTTGACTTTTCTGTTTCAATATGTTCTTCGACCCTTAGGTTTGAGGCCAAAGGACGGTAAATACCAAAAGAATATCGACTTACCTTGTAGCCCTGATAGGGCCTACGAAAAACTTCTAGAGAACGCTACCCAGCTAAAAATGAAAAAAAGTAGGCTCAGTCACAGTCGGGACAGAGTACTATTGTACAAGTGGAGCTGGTACAATCTGGGCAACTATATTGCTGTCGAGTTCAAAGCGACTCCCGACGGGCATACGAGGGCCTTCCTTGGCGTTTGTCCACGATTTGGTGGCAACCTCTCGAACTTCGTTGATGTTCAAGGGAAGGAGGCTTTTGAGCAGCTCATTGCAAGATTATCTAACCCCTCTGTTTTGCGGCCAAGTAAGTAATGATTTTCGGCACCCAAACGGTCGTAATCTCGGCACTTTATAGGTCAGAGCCAATAGACTGGCCCCGGTCACCGCTTCAATCCCTGCATCGAACACAACCTGAAAAAGCAGAAAGGCCTGGGATCTTTGGACCCAGGCCTTTCTGCTTACAAATGGTGGGCGATGCAGGGATTGAACCTGCGACCTTGGCCGTGTAAAGACCCTGCTCTACCGCTGAGCTAATCGCCCATGTAAGAAAAAACGGGGCAGCTCCTGTCGGAACTGCCCCGTGCTTGTCTGATTTTATCGAGCCATCGGCGCTGGAGCCGAAGCTTCGGCCTCCGCGGTCTCACCGGGTTGGACCTCTTCGCTCACTTCGGCTTGCATGTACTTGTACTTCACGAGCCCGGTTCCCGCAGGAATCAAGCGACCCATGATGACGTTCTCTTTCAAGCCGCGGAGGTAGTCGATCCTGCCGCTGATGCTGGCTTCGGTCAGGACCTTGGTGGTCTCTTGGAACGAAGCCGCGGAGATGAAGCTCTCCGTCGTGAGCGATGCCTTGGTGATCCCCAGCAGGAGGCCTTCTGCCGTCGCCGGAGCGCCGCCAGTCTGCATGACCCTCTGGTTCTCAGCCTCGAACACGCTCTTATCGACCTGCTCGCCAGCCAGGAAGGTGGTGTCGCCCACTTCCTTGATCTTCACCTTGCGCAGCATCTGCCGAACAATGGTCTCGATGTGCTTATCGTTGATCTTCACGCCCTGCAGACGATAGACCTCTTGCACTTCATCCACGAGGTACTTGGCGAGAGCCTTCTCACCCAGGACCCGCAAGATGTCATGCGGATTGATAGGTCCATCCATCAGAGGTTCACCCGCCTTGACGTAGTCGCCTTCGTTCACTGCCAAGTGACGGCCCTTGCCGATGAGGTATTCCTTAGCCTCACCCACTTCAGGAGTGACGATGACCTTACGCTTGCCTTTGGTATCCTTACCGAAAGAGACGATCCCGTCGATCTCGGTGATGACTGCGGCATCCTTCGGCTTACGAGCCTCGAAGAGCTCGGCAACACGCGGAAGACCGCCGGTGATGTCCTTGGTCTTCGTCGTCTCACGATGAATCTTGGCGATGGTGTCACCGGCCTTGAGCTCATCGCCGTCGTTGACGACCAGGTTGGCGCCCACTGGCAGCATGTAGCGAGCAATGCGGTTGGTGCCTTCGATCTTCAGGACGTTTCCGTCCGCATCGGTCACGAGGAGCTTAGGCCGCTTATCGGTAGCCTTGGTCTCCACGATCACCTTATGCGAAAGACCGGTCACGCTGTCGAACTGCTCCTGCATGGTGACGCCCTCTTCGATGTCCTCGAAGCGAACGAAGCCCGATGCTTCCGTCACGATCGGAGTCGAATAAGGATCCCACTCAGCGATCAGAGTCCCTTTCTCTACAGGCGAACCATCCTTAAGCAGGAGCTTCGCGCCGTAGACGATCGAGTACTTCTCGCGCTCACGACCGTTGGCATCGATCACAGCCAACTCACCGTTCCTGTTCATGACGGTCAGATGGCCTTCTTTGTTACGGACCGTAACGACGTTCAGGAACTTCAACGTACCCTTGGTCTTGGCCTCGAGACTCGACTGCTCGGCCCGACGAGAAGCGGTACCACCGATGTGGAAAGTACGCATCGTCAGCTGGGTTCCCGGCTCACCGATACTCTGTGCCGCGATCACGCCGACGGCCTCGCCGATGTTGACCATGCGGCCACGCGCGAGGTCACGGCCATAGCAAAGACCGCAGATCCCCTTCTTGGCCTGGCAAGTCAGCACGGAACGGATCCGAACACGGTCGATTCCTGCTTCCTCGATCTTACGCATGAGCGTCTCATCGATTTCCTGTCCTGCCGCTACGAGAACGTCATTCGTGACAGGGTCATACACATCATCCAGAGCCACGCGGCCCAGGATACGATCCCCCATCTTCTCGATGACTTCACCACCCTCGACGAGCGCCTGGACCCAAAGGCCATCCAGAGTACCGCAATCCGGCTCAGTCACGATCACGTCTTGCGAGACGTCCACCAGACGACGAGTTAGATAGCCGGAGTTGGCGGTTTTCAGAGCCGTATCGGCCAAGCCCTTGCGAGCGCCGTGGGTCGAAACGAAGTACTGAAGGACCGAGAGACCTTCACGGAAATTCGCGACGATCGGAGTCTCGATGATCTCACCGGACGGCTTGGCCATGAGGCCGCGCATCCCGGCAAGCTGACGGATCTGGGCGTTCGAACCACGGGCTCCGGAATCAGCCATCATGAAGATGGAGTTGAATGCCGGTCCAGTGACTTCCTTCTCGTTGCCCTTCCATCCGAGAGGCGCCTTGAAAGTCTGCACGGACAGCCGCTTCATCATTGCGCTAGCGATCTGCTCCGAGGTCTGCGCCCAGATATCGATCACCTTGTTGTAGCGCTCACCATCCGTAATGAGACCTTCAACGTACTGGTTCTCGATTTCCTGGACCTGCTCGTAAGCCTTTTCGAGGAAAGTTTTCTTCTCCGGAGGCATGAGCATGTCATGAACGGAAATCGAGATGCCGGCGCGCATGGCTTGCTTGAAGCCAGTGCCCATCAGGTGGTCGGCCAACAGGACCGTCTTCTTGTTGCCGGTCAAGCGGTAACAGAGGTCGATCAGCTCGGCGAGATCCTTCTTTCCAAGAACCTTGTTGTAGGCCTTGAAGGGGATCTCCTCAGGCACGATCTCCGAAAGGAGCGCGCGGCCCACGGTCGTTTCCTCAAGCTTGCCTTGAATGCGGCAACGGATCTTGGCTTGAAGATGGACAACTCCCGAGTCGTACGCGAAGCGCACTTCGGTCGGGCTGCTGAACACCTTGCCCTCGCCTTTGACGAAGGGGCGATCACGCGTCATGTAGTACAGTCCAAGAACGATGTCCTGGCTGGGCACGATGATCGGCTTGCCGTGCGCAGGCGAAAGGATGTTGTTCGTCGACATCATCAGCACGCGAGCCTCGATCTGGGCTTCGATCGAAAGCGGGACGTGGACGGCCATCTGGTCGCCGTCGAAGTCAGCATTGAACGCGGCACAAACCAGAGGATGCAGCTGAATTGCCTTGCCTTCAATCAACACAGGCTCGAATGCCTGGATGCCCAAACGATGGAGCGTGGGAGCGCGATTCAGGAGCACCGGATGCTCTTTCACCACCTCTTCGAGGATATCCCAGACCTCCTGACGCTGCTTCTCGACCATCTTCTTCGCGGACTTAATGGTCGTGACGTAGCCGTACTCAGAAAGCTTGTTGTAGATGAAGGGCTTGAACAGCTCGAGCGCCATGACCTTCGGCAGACCACACTGATGCAGCCTGAGCTCGGGACCAACGACGATCACCGAACGACCGGAGTAGTCGACGCGTTTACCAAGCAGGTTCTGGCGGAAACGACCTTGTTTTCCCTTCAGCATGTCCGAAAGGGAACGAAGAGGGCGCTTATTGGGCCCCGTGAAGGTCTTGCCGCGACGCCCGTTATCGAAAAGCGCATCCACTGCTTCCTGGAGCATGCGCTTCTCGTTCCGGATAATGATCTCCGGAGCATTGAGCTCCATGAGGCGCTTCAAGCGATTATTACGATTGATCACCCGGCGATAGAGGTCGTTGAGGTCTGAAGTCGCGAACCGACCACCGTCCAGCGGAACCAGCGGACGAAGCTCTGGCGGGATGACGGGGATCACTTCCAACATCATCCACTCGGGCTTGTTGGTGCCGCTCGATTTGAAAGCTTCCACGACCTTCAGACGCTTCGAGATCTTGGTGCGCTGAGCTTCGGAGGTGGTCTGCTTCATCTCGCGCCGAAGCTGGCGAGAAAGCATTTCGATATCGACCTTCTTCAGGACGTCGCGAATTGCCTCGCCGCCCATTCCAGCGGTGAAGCTATGTCCGTCCTTGACCAGCTGAGTGTATTTTTCCTCGGTCAATACTGTGTTCTCTTCGAGTCCGGAGTTCCCGGCATCCATCAGGAGATAGGCTTCGCAATAGAGCACCTTCTCCAGGTCTTTCAGAGCAATGTCGAGGATTGCTCCGATACGGGATGGGAGAGAACGCAGGAACCAGATGTGAGCGACCGGCGTAGCAAGCTCGATATGTCCGAGTCGCTCGCGGCGAACCTTGGACTGAATGACTTCGACACCGCACTTTTCGCAGACCACCCCACGATGCTTCATGCGCTTGTACTTGCCGCAATTACATTCGTAGTCTTTAACGGGTCCGAAAATCTTGGCGCAGAACAAGCCATCACGCTCTGGCTTGAACGTGCGATAGTTAATGGTTTCAGGCTTTTTTACTTCGCCAAAAGACCACTCGCGAATCTTCTCCGGGGAAGCGAGCGAGATGCGGATTCCGGTGAAGCTCAGTGGATCTTTTGGTTTGTCGAAGAAATTAAGAAGGTCTTTCATGCTAATTAGCCCCTCAGATGGCCATCTCTGGCCGATTTAAAACTCTAACTTTTCAAACCTTTTTAGAAGCGCATCAAGGACCGGCCAAGCGGCCGGTCCCAATGCCGTCACAACATGATGTCCTTGACGTCTTTCTCTTCTTCCTCGATGAGCTCGACGTTCAGCGCCAAGCTCTGAAGCTCCTTCACAAGAACGTTGAACGACTCAGGCAAGCCTGGCTCGAGGAGCTGTTCGCCTTTGACGATCGCCTCATACATACGATTGCGACCCGTCACGTCGTCAGACTTCACAGTGAGGAACTCCTGGAGGCCGTAAGCCGCGCCATATGCTTCGAGCGCCCAGACTTCCATCTCCCCGAGACGTTGGCCACCGAACTGAGCCTTCCCACCGAGAGGTTGCTGCGTCACCAAGCTGTAAGGCCCGATGCTACGAGCGTGGATCTTCTCCTCGACCAGGTGGTGGAGCTTCAGCATGTACATGATGCCCACAGTGACCTCTTCCGCGAACGGCTCGCCGGTCACCCCGTCATAGAGCGTAGTCTGACCACGAGTCGGAAGCTCCGCGACGTTCAACATCTTCTCAATGTCCTTTTCGCTCGCCCCATCGAAGACCGGGGTCGCGAAATGAACGCCATTGCGAAGGTGCTTGGCCATCTTGCGAACTTCATCGCCGCTGGCTTTGCTGAGGTACTTTTCCACTTCCGGATTGGAATAAGTTTCTTTCAAGACCTTGCGGAGACGATCCGGATCGAAATTCTCCATGTAGTGATTGATCTTCTCGCCGATTCCATGACCTGCCCATCCCAACATGACTTCGAGCAGCTGCCCGATGTTCATACGGGAAGGAACGCCCAGGGGATTCAGCACCATGTCGACCGGAGTCCCGTTCGCCATGAACGGCATATCTTCCATCGGAACGATTCGGCTGATCACGCCCTTGTTTCCGTGACGGCCTGCCATCTTGTCCCCGACTTGCAGACGTCGCTTGATCGCGATCTGCACTTTGACCATCTTGATCACGCCAGGAGCGAGTTCATCACCCTTCTTGAGCTTATCAGTCTTCTCCTTGAACACGTAGCGTACGGCTTCGATCTTCTCTTTAGCCGTCTTCATAATCGAGGTGACTTCCTGTTCAAGATCCTCTTTCACCGGAATAAAGCCCAAGAGGTCGAACGGAACGCGCTCAAGAGCCGGCCGATCCAGCTTCTCTCCCTTCTTCAACAGCTCTTCGGAACCATCTTCGGAAAGGAGTTTGCCGGTCGTCGTCACGCCATCGAGCACGCGCGCGATCTTATTGAAGGCGGACTGGCGAATAGCATCCTTCACGATCTTCAAATAGCGGCGAATTCTGGAGAACTGGTCTTCCAGGATGGCCTTGGTCCGCTCATCCGGCTCGGTGCCTTCGCGAGCGAAAACCTGAGCGTTGATCACGATCCCCTGAACCCCCGACGGGACCCGGAGCGACGTATCGCGGACGTCGCCAGCCTTTTCACCGAAGATCGCGCGGAGGAGCTTCTCTTCAGGAGAGAGCTGAGTCTCGCCCTTCGGAGTGACTTTTCCGACGAGGATATCGCCAGGTTTCACTTCCGCGCCAATACGGATAATGCCGCTCGTGTCAAGGTCCTTCAATGCTTCCTCGCCCACGTTCGGGATATCCCGCGTGATCTCTTCCTTGCCGAGCTTGGTATCGCGGGCAACGCATTCGAACTCCTCGATGTGGATCGAAGTGAATGTGTCTTCCTTGATCAGCCGCTCGGAAATCAGGATCGAGTCCTCGAAGTTGTAACCACCCCAAGGCATGAAAGCGACCAGGACGTTCTGGCCCAGCGCAAGCTCACCGGCGTGGGTGCTCGGACCGTCGGCAAGGACATCGCCCTTCTTCACCTTGTCGCCAACTCGGACCACCGGACGCTGAGTCACGCAGGTATTCTGGTTGGAGCGCTGGTATTTCGTCAGGTTGTAGATATCGACATCAGACCCGACTTCATCAGCCTTGTTGTCATTGCGACGAACAACGATCTTGGTTCCATCCACCATGATGACTTCGCCATCATGACGGGTGAGCAGCACCTGCCCCGAGTCGCGTGCGACCACGCGCTCGATGCCGGTGCCTACGATAGGCGCCGAGGTCCGGATCAACGGAACCGCCTGGCGTTGCATGTTGGAACCCATCAGAGCGCGGTTCGCATCGTCATGCTCGAGAAACGGAATCAACGAAGCAGCGATCGAAACGAGCTGATTCGGAGAAACGTCCATCAGCTCCACCTCGTCGGGATTCACAAGGGCGAAATCCCCCTTACGACGGGCGGAGACCATGTCTTCGGTCAGCTTGCCGCTACGAAGCGCCTCGGGAGAGACTTGAGCGATGATCTTGTTTTCTTCTTCGGTAGCCGTGAAGAAACGGATCTCATCTTCGACCTTGCGTTCGCGAACCACGCGATACGGAGTTTCGATAAACCCGAACTCATTCACCCGCGCATAGGTCGACAAGCTCGCGATCAGGCCGATGTTCGGACCTTCAGGCGTCTCGATCGGACAAATACGGCCATAGTGGGTGTTATGGACGTCGCGAACCTCGAAGCCAGCCCGCTCACGGGTCAAGCCACCGGGTCCGAGCGCCGAAAGACGACGCTTATGCGTGACTTCGGAGAGCGGATTGGTCTGGTCCATGAACTGCGAGAG
>CAYNDM010000086.1:2640-10190 GCA_964395265.1 uncultured Bacteriovoracaceae bacterium | reverse complement strand
TAAGTGTTCCGCTCCCCTACCCACTGTTGAGCTGTCTCAGCGTATCGCCCGGCCGTCAGCGGTTCACAGGGCTGAACTTGAACGGATAGGTCACTTGAACCACTCCGCCGCCCCTGGGGATCGGGAACTGGATTCGCTTGATCACCTTGAGAATGCAGGCCTCGACGGCGGCGTGCTTCAGCGTCGTGGACTCGACCGCCGCCTGATTCACGCGACCGCTCGAGCCAATGACGAAGTTCGTGCCCACGCGGCCCGCAAGGTTCGGATTCTCAGCATTGATCTCGCGCTCGTAACAGAGACGGAACTCATCCTTATGCGCCAAAAGCGCGGCTTCGACGGCATCGGCGTCGATCGCGCCCATCACGACCGCCTCTTCGGGACCGCCGCTCCGGATCACGACTCGGGCTTTTCCGCCGACGATCCCGTTGCCGGTGCCGGCAGCACCCAGGCCGGTGCCCACGCGTCCGCCTCCCAGGCCTTTATCGCCCAGGCCGCCCAGAGTGGTTTCGGCATCACCACCACCGCCCTTGCCGGTGCCTGAGAGCGCCAACCCTCCACCGCCTTGACTGGTGAACCCGCCGAAGCCCTCGAGCTTCGAACCGCCTTTACCCAGGGTGGCTCCCACATTGCCCAGAAGGTTCTGAATCTTGTCGCTCGCGCCCTTAAGAAGGTCGACGTTCCCGGCACCGGGCACCTGGCTCTTGCCACCGCCTGCTCCCTGCCCGCCTTCAGGCGAGGGACGCTTGGCCGCGTTCTGATGCTCGGGGAACTTCGCGCCGGTCTTCGATCCCCGGATTCCTTCCTGTCCTTTTGCGCGCGCACCCTCCCCCTCTTTCGCTTGATTCTGTCCCGGACTCTTGCCCGCGTTCTTCGCGACGACGGGCTTGGGCGCGACGTTCATCTCCTTGGGCACGGGCTTGAGCTCCTTCACCGGCTTGGGCTTGATGTCGAGCTTCGTCACCTTCGGAGGCTTGGGCTGAACGGGCTTGGCTTCGACTGGCTTGTTTTCGCTCGGCGGCGCCTTGGGCTTGGGGATCTGAGAGAAGCGCTCCGGCTGGTAGAGGATCGTCGCGATCCTCTCGGGAAGCTCTTCGGCCTCGAGAGTTTTGGGAACCTCGATGCTCAGCAGCGTGGCGACCACGGCCAACGTCAACCCGACCGAGCCCATGAAGATCCGGAGCATGAAAGCGTCGCGTTCCATGAGCCTGCGGCTTTTCAGCCGGGGCGGAGCCGCCGTGTAGCTGAAGTAGAAATCGACCTCGCCCACGCTGATCTTGGCGAAATCATTCTTGCCGAGCGGGATCTGCAGCGTCCCCGACCCGCCCTTCGCCGCGCGCACCTGATCAAGGCTTTGAAGCGTTCCGTCCCGCTGGATCACGCCACGCATCTTCTGGTCGACGTTGAGCACGAATCCGTCTCCGCGACGAATGACGATCGCGTACTCCTTAGCCGAGAGGATGGGTGGGATCCCGAAGTGGCTCCTGCGATTCTGGCCGACGGTCACTTGGCGCGCCTTCACGAAATGCTCGACATCGAGAATGGTCGAAGCCCAGGACATCACAACCTCGAGGGCGGACTTGGAAGTCGGACGGTAGTCGAAGATCTCCTCGACCTCGGACTCGTCGACCAGGAGCAATGCGGCCGTGTCTTCCTGGGGATTCAAGAAGAGCCTTTGCCCTTCGGCCGACTCGCGTACCGCTTGTTTCGGGGCGCCCAGAGCCTTGAGGTCCTCGAGCGCGAATTTCAGACGGATCACGCCCAGAGTGATTTCGTCGCCGCTCTTCAGCGGCTGGGTCACAACCTTCGTTCCGTTGACGAAAACCCCGGTATCGCTCGCCAAATCGTAGATCATGGCTCCCGCGGGAGTCTGCTCGATCACCGCATGAAGCGTGGCAACCCCGTCGCCCGTGAGCCGGACATCCGAGGAGACCACCGTGCCGATCACGATTCGGTCTTTGTGAACGCGATGGGCTTTGCCGCTTCCGGTGGTCAGAACGATGACCTGCGAAGGGATCGCGACCGCGGATGCGCCCGTGTCCCCCCCTTTGCCCGTTGCTGTCGTCCCTGGATCTTCCGTCATAAATCGCTCCCTAATGCCTCGGCGATTGTTCGCCTATTTGCTCAAAACCGCGTCTCGCAGCATCTCACGGTGAAAGTTCTTTCGCCGCTTCACCAGCGAGTCGAACTTCTCCTCGGGACGATGCTGAAAATAGAACTCCCCCGGGCTTCGGATCTCGCCCTGGATGCCCATGCCCTCGAAGTCGAGGTCCGTCTTTTCGGGATAGACGACCTTGGATTTACGGTATCCCTTTTTTTCGGGCGGAGCGCCCTCGGCCGCCAGCGCCCTTCTCGACCAGGCCAGGCCGGCCGCGAAGGCCACTCCTCCGATCACCGCGAGGATCAGCACAAAGAGCGCGACACGATACAGGCGAGCTACTTCCCGGTTTTCCATGATTGGCAGGTCCTCTTCAGGTGATTGTAGGCCTCGCGCTCGAAGCCCGCGAGATCCTTCTCGTCCAGGTCGTCCAGCCGGGAGAGGCACTTCTTGGCGGGATCTTTCTTGTCCGATGCCTCGCGAACGGCTTCGTGGAAAACAAGCACGAACCGGCATTTCGACGCACCCGCGTTCGTCGCTTTCTCGAAGGCTGCCTCGGCGGCGTTGGCCGCTCCCGTTCCGAAGTGCGCGACCGCCAGGCCGTCATGCGCGTCCGCGCTCGAGCTCTTAACCAGGATCTGCTCCCAGAGCGGCTTGGCGATCGAGAAGAGCCGGTAATAGTTCAGGAGTTGCGCCCGGTTCAGCTTCGCGATGAGGAAGAACTCGTCCTGCGCGAGCGCCTGCTTGAACAGCAGGTTCGCCTCGATCACGCTGAACCAGTCCTCTTCGCCCGAGCCGCTCAAGGCAATCACGGCGCGGTTGTTGAGCGCGGCCGCGTTCTTAGAGTTGAGCGACAGAGCGCGCTCGTACGCGGTCTTGGCGAGCAAGGGTTTGCCCGATCCCCAGAGCAGATTCCCGTAGTCCACCCAAGCATCGGCGTCCTTGATGTTCTGGGAGAGCTTTTCCTGCACAAGCTTGGTGGCATGCTCGCGGCCCTCGCGTCCGCCGTCAGCCGGCATACCCGCCAGGCGGAACCTCCCTCGCGCTCCCTGCGCGCGAGAGACCGAAACGCCCGCGCTCGAGAGCTGATCCACGATCCGGGGGATCGCGGGGCTCAGGATCTCCTGTGCTTCGGCCTTCTTGTAGGCCTCGACCCAGGTCTGCGCAGCTTTTTGTCGAAGCGGGCCACTCACTCCCGCCAGGCCTTTCTTGAACGCTTCGGTTCCAGCGGCATCCGCTCCCGCCGGCGCGGGGATCGCGTCGATCTCATCGGCGAATCGATAGACCCACGCCGCGAGACGGTCCAAGGCGGCGACGCCCCAGGGGCCTCCGGCCTCAACTGCGTCATTGTAGGCCCGGCTGAGCTTCTCGAGGAATGTTAGGCGTTGGGCGAGCACGTTCTTGAGCTGCTTCTCATCCGACGGCAAGGCTCCGAAGCGCTGATCTCGCTCCATCAGCTCGGCGATGCGGTAGCGGGCGTACGCGATGAACGGAGACTGAACCGATTTCTTCTTGGACTTGGACTGCAAGGCAGCGGTCTTCCGGTAAGTCTGGCTTGCCGAATCGTACTGTTTGGAGCGGTAATAGAGATCCGCCAGCCGAGCGCCGCATTCGGCTTCGAGCTCCGGCGCCCCTCCCATGCATGCATTGTAGGATTTGGCTGCTTCCGAGTCCTTCCCCGCGGTATCCAACGATTTGGCCAGCTCAAGGAGGATCGCATGCCGCCGCGGAGATTTCGGAAAAAGGGTCGAGTATTCCTCCCAAAGCCCGCGAGCGCGGGTCATATCGCCCGCGCCCTCATAGATGCGAGCCGCGGTCTCCAGAAGCGCGGCGTCCTTCTCGCTGCGTCCCAGCTTCTCGAAAAGCGACGCCGACTGCTCGAACTGGCCCTGGACCAAGGCCAGACTCGCGTTCGCGCGCAGCCACTCGCGCGCTTCCTTGCTGTCGGAATACCGCTTGAGCCAGGCAGCGGTGACTCTCTCGGCCGAGACCAGGTCTCCGGCTTTCACATAGCTTGATACCGCGCTGGCGAACGCCTTCTCGGCCATGCCCCTCTGAGTCGCCTCGATCGCGAAGCTCTCGTACCCTTTGGCGGCCTCGGCGTAGTTCTTGTCCTTCTCGTAGCTCGCGATCGCGCTCACGCGTCGCTTGCGATCGTACTCGCTCACCATCTGCGCCAGCTTCTTGCCGCCCAGTTCGCGATCAGCCGCCATCAGCTCGTCGTTCTTGCGAAGCTCGGCGATCGCGTCGTCCAGCTCGCTCGAGCTGCCCGCGCCCGAATCCTGGCGGTCAGTGAGGATTTGGATCCAGAGGCGCGCCGCGGTCAGGGCCTGCGTGGTCCTGGGAGCGCGGTTGACCAAAGCGCGCGAGCGCGCGATGGCGTCTTTCTGGCTTTGTCGGTATCCGGCAAGGACCTGCGCCGCCCGAAGCTCAGCTTCGCGCCCCTCGGTCGTGTCTCCCAGCGATTTCTGAAGCGCGTCGGCAGCTTCGACGAATTCGAGCTCGATCGGAGACGGCTTCTCGCGCGGGTGCTTGTCCTTGTCGTCCTGAGTGCTTTTCTTGATGGCGTCGGCCAGGCTCGCCGTCCAGAGCGCGCCCGCCTCCTTCGCGTAGCGCTTGTCGCGGGACTCGACCACCTGCCGGTAAAGTTTCGATGCCTCGCTCGACTTGCCCAGCTCGCGCTTCACGTCAGCCAGGTACATCCGGATCTCGGGGGTCTCGTTCCGTGAGTCTTCCTGCGAGAGAAAAACATCGAGGTAAGTCGAATAGAAGCTTTCAGCGATCAAAAGAGCCTGCTTGCTCTTCTCTTTGCGAAACGCCACGTGATGATCGGTGGCGGTCCGGCGGCTCATCGACTTGAGGTTCAACACGGCCGTCACCGTCTCGCTCTCGCCCCCTTTGGGAACCGTGATGCCTTTCAGGCGCGAGAGGGCTTGGTCATACTTCATGCGCCGGAGATCCAGGTCCACCAGCTTCGCGCGCACTCGAAAGGCGGCCTCGTCAGTGGGATTGGTCTTGAGAAGCGACTCATAGACCTGGATCGCCTTCAAGGGCTCGACGTTGCGCTCATACTGTTTCCCCAGGCGCTCAAGCGCCTTCGGATAGTAATCCTTGTCGCCCGCGACCTTCCGGAAATACTCGATGGCTTCGTCGACCTTTCCGGTCTCGGTCATGAAGATCGCCAGATCCCGCAGCGCCTCCTCTTTCAGGGAAAGGAACTTCTCCTCGTTCCGGCTCGAGCGCGCGATCGCGTCTTTCATCGCCTGCACGGCGCGATCGTACTGCTTGGTCCGGTAATAGGCCCAGGCCAGCTTATGCTGAAGACGGGGAATCCGGTCCTGATCCTCCGTCGTCCGCACCGCCTGTTCGTAATACCCGAGCGCCTTGCGGAAGTCGTTTTTAGCGAAGGCCGCGTCTCCCATGGAGCGGTAGGCTTCGGACGCAAAGGGGCTCTTCGGGCTCTTCTGGATCAGGAGCTCGAAGTACCTCAAGCTTTCCTTGGTGTTTCCGAGCTCCCCGTTGTTGAAGCCCAGGAACCAATAAACCTGGTCCATCTTGTCATATGGGATCTTGAGCTTGAGTATCTGCTCGCAGGCGGCGATGCCCGCCTTGAGCTCGGGGATGGAGGTGGACCGATCGATCGTCTTCAGCGCCGTGCCTGCTTCCAGGCGTTTCTCGTGCACCCGTCCCTCGAGAAGGAACTGCGCGCGATAGGCTTCGAGATGAAGCTCCGCCAGCCTGAGATAAAGATCTGCTCTCCGGTTCGCTGGAAGCCTTCGGCCGAGCGCGATATTCAGCTGTTTGATCTCCTGGACGCGGATCGCCCGGACCTTGCGCTCGTCATCGCTCTCGACCGCTTCGATCTCGGCCCTCGAATAGCCTGCCCAGGCCGTCGCGCCCACGAAGAGCGCGATCCCCAGGCTCAGCCCGATGGCGAGAACGAGCTTCAGCAGCCAGTTCTTCACCGAATCACGATTTGCCACATTCCGACTCGAGTCCAAAAACGTAATCTCCTAGCTCGTCATTCCAAAACTCGCCATTGAAGGACCAATAGAACTGATCGTTCCGCCGCGACGGAAGGACATTGCCCCGGCTCCTGTCGTCCTTGGAGGCTCTTTTGAGGAGCTTGTCCTTGGCCCGACTGAGCATCTCCAGCTTGATGAACGCCATTTTCTCGAAGTCGGAGATCAGCACGGAATGGTAATCCAAAAGGCTGTTCTTCACGAAAGCTCCGCCCAGCATTCGGATCGTCTTGATCCGCCAGCCCAGTACCTGGTCCAAAAACCCGGGAAAGCCCCGTCCCGGCTGGTGCGAAACACCGGGTTGCATCGAATCGAAGCCCTTGATCGCCTTGCGTTCCTCGATGATCTTCGCTTCGCTGGCCACGAGATTCTGAAAATAGGGCCCGCGAACGAACCGGTTGGTCATCCGGTAGAACGGATTCTTGGTATGGTGCGGTGCCTTGAGAACCGTCTTGCCGTGCTCATAGAAAGCGCCCAGGTTCGAGGCGTTGCGCTCGACGAAGGCTTTCACTTCCTCGCCGACCCGGGAGTACTTGGCGTTGAACTCGTTGATGACCTCGTTGGCGTCGACGTAAAGGCAAAGAGCCAGGAAGGATTGCGCTCTGAGCACGTCCACTTCGCTGTTGAAGACGAACTCGAGCGCCGGGCTCTTGTACGATACGAGCTTGCCCAATGCGCGATTGTACTCGGCCTTGGCAAACGCGTTCCATGCCTGCTCGAAAAGGATATCCGTCCAGACGAAGCTCGACTTGGGGATGCGGTCGAAGGCGCGATCCGATCCCTCGAACTCCTCCATTTGGTAGAGAGTCCGGGCCTCGCCGGCGTGGCAGCGAGCCCGCAGATCGTTCGCTTCCTTGACCTGTGCTTTCAGCAGAGCCTCGTCGGGGCCACCTTCGCTCGCGTAATCCGCGTAATCGTCCGCGCGCTTGGCGCACTCCCGAAAATCGCCGATGGCGAACTGGTCCTTGCCCAGAATGGCGTGCGCCGAGCCTCGAAGCTGCAGGCCAAAAGGCCAGAGCGGGCTCGACGGCGACATGCCGCTGACGTACGCGATGGCTTTTTCGCTCTGCCCCTTGAGGAGCGCTTCGCGCGCCAGCACATAGAGGTAGGCGCTTCGGTTCGCCGTGTTGTAATCATCAAGCGTAGTATGGCGCACGAGATACGTGCGAAGCAGGTCGCCTCCCACGCGGATGAGCAGGTCCTGCGTGTGCTCGAGCACGCGCCTGACCGCGGGCTTGTTCCCCGTCTGCAGCGTCCGGATGAAAAAGTAAGAGCTCGCGTTGTAGAGCCCGGCCCGCAGCAGGCCCAGGGTCACCCAGGAGTACGCCTCGGGCTCGAGCGACCGGTCTCGTTCCTGCGCGGAAAAAGCATAGCGCGCGGCCTTGATGTATTGGCCAGTGCGGTAGAAATTCTG
Source organism: uncultured Bacteriovoracaceae bacterium (assembly GCA_964395265.1). Taxonomy (GTDB): domain Bacteria; phylum Bdellovibrionota; class UBA1018; order UBA1018; family UBA1018; genus CAYNDM01. The sequence continues at coordinate 2,659 of CAYNDM010000086.1, read as the reverse complement.
CGCGTCCCTGAGCTCCTCG
>CAYNDM010000086.1:0-2630 GCA_964395265.1 uncultured Bacteriovoracaceae bacterium | reverse complement strand
CTATAAGCGCAGCCCGACGCCGAAGCTGAAGTTGTAGTTCGAAAACCACGTGCTTTCCCCCGTATTACCGAAAAGTGGAGCCGAGTAGTAAGAGCCCATGAAATCCAGGCGAACCAGGAAATGTTCGCTCAGGTGGTACTGATGACCGGTGCCCAGGTACAACGCGAAGAAATCCTGCCGGATGATGTTGGCGGGAGCCGTGCTGCTCGCGCGGGTGTCGAGCCCGGTGCCGATGCTTCCCAATCCACCCGAGAAGTACCAGTCGAAATAGAGGATCGAGTTGAAAACGTTGATCTTGGCGTACCAAGGTACCCAGTGCACCAGGATCCCCAGCTGGGATTGGACCTCGCGGATCAGGGGAAGCGTCGTGGTCGCATTCTTCAGCGCCTTGAGGTCGCTGTTTTCGGTATTGAAGGACTTGGTATAGAAGCCTTCGATCCCCCAGCTTTCATTGATGTAATAAGCGAGGCGCGGATCGAGGTTAAAACGATTCTGGTAAGCGCCCGTGAGGCCCGGCCCGATCATCAGGCTCAGGACCGGTCTGTTGGTCTTGAGGTACTTTCGGTTTTGAAGGACGTAGATCTTCTTTTCGGGATCGAGCCAGTCGAAGCTGTACTCGTCATTTCCTTGAGCCGGAGCCGTCGCGCCAGCCGCGCTAGCGATTGCCAACAAGATCGGCAGAATCCTTGCCTTTGTCACGGTTCGTTCCCTCGAGCCTTTCGCCAATTTCCATGGCTTTTCTTGATGTTAAGATTTTAACCGTCTCCGTCGGCATCCCGCAAGGTTTTTGCCGGTCTCCACCAGTCGGAAACCCCTCCCGAAACCGTCTCGCGCCAATGTGTTGACGGATCTTGTCTCGATCTCATGCCGTAGCAGGAGCGGCCTCAGCGAAACCCGCTATTCTGCTCGAGCCAAGGACACCGACGGTACTCCGCGGCTCTCCAGATTCAATATATCCAAGCTATAGAAAAATTCCGGACAATTTATTGATAAAATAAGTCACCTATTGTAAAACACATCCCTCTCTCGCCCGTTCCGGGCGAGAACAAAAGGAAGGAGGGCATTCATGTGCTCCTTGAAACAAGCCTTGAGGGAGCTCGAATCTCCCACCCCGATGAAACTCTCGCCTCCTCTGCGAGAATAACCAGATATCCCGTATCTGACCAGCTACCCGGTAATGAACGAGCAACGAGAATCCATTCTTCGAGGTACACATTATGTTTAGGGCATTTTCACTGAAGCTATCCGGTCTGGCGCTCTTGGCACAGATTCTAGGAATCCCTGCCTACGCGATGACACTTTCTTGCCAGCTGAAACCCAAGCAAAAATCAGCGCCACAAGAGCTGGTCATCGAATTCGACGAAACGAGCTCTTCCGGTCCTGTCCTCCTGCGACTCCTCCCCGCACAGACTGGTGCGAACAACGGGCCGGACTCGACCACTGATATCGCGCACGCGACGCTCGTGGGTATGCATATCGCGTACAGGGGTGAACGCGATACCGAGCTCGGGCGCCAAGGAGTGCTGAACTCTGGAATTCGCGAAGGCTGGACCCTGATCGATACCCGGGACCAGGGACATCTGGTTCTCAACATCAAGCGCAGCAAGCGTGGCCAGGGCGCAAGCGTCTACACGGCGTTGCTCATCGCAAACCCGAGCCACTTGGGCTCAGGCTTCGCGAGCCTGAACACGTATGGCGAAGAAAGCGACATGATATGCGGAAGGCGAGACGAGGGGACGGACTCGGAACGGTCATCGGCTCGCTCGAAACGGCCACTCAAGAAGTGACTGCTCTCCTTCCCTCGGCGCACTTCGGCCTGAATTCGCACATCCGGCAAAGAGGTCCTGGCTTGGGCTCGCCTTGGGCGCCGCTGACGATGCCTGCTGCTTTCATAGCTAGGCCTTCTACCTCCTGCTGCTTCGGCTGAAGCGGTAACGGGACCGCCTGGATCGCTCTCGAGGAGATGTTCACCAGCAATGCGTCGACATTGCCTTCGGCACGGGGCTCAATCGCGGCCAGTGCCCATGCGTAGGCCTTGAGCTGAAACTGATAAGCTTCGATCAGAGTCTCGACCGACTTGGGCTTCTCAGTCACTTTGAAATCGATCACGCTGTAGCGCTCACCCTGTCCGGAACGGGTCATCACCACCCGATCGATCGAACCCACAAGCGTCTCGTGGAGAACAGGAACCTCGAAAGCAAGCTCGGCCCAAACCTCGCGCGAGCCGTCGCCACGCGGTGGCGCCATGAATTCGGAGCTCATCGCCCAGCTGATCACGGGCTCGGCCTGAAACCTCTCCGGTCCTACCTCCTTCTCGAGGGCCTTCAACCCGTCGAAGTCTCCTGACTCGAGGCACGCATGCACTCGGGTACCCAGCTCCCTCTGCGTGAGCTCGACCTCTGAAGCCCGTTCCACTTTGCCGCCCGTAAAAAGATTGACCTCGGTCACGCCTTCAGCCACGGTCACCGGGCGGATATAGGTCCACTCATAGGCCCGCGGACAACGAAACAAAAGATTCCACTCGGTCACGCTGTGACGGGGGCGCTGGATCTGGATCGGGCGCGACCGAACGCTCGAAGCTCCTTTCAGGGTGGCGCCAGCAGCAGCCCGGATCTCAGCGCGGGCACGAT
>CAYNDM010000085.1:0-10202 GCA_964395265.1 uncultured Bacteriovoracaceae bacterium | reverse complement strand
CCGCCGGCGCCGCGCTGAACAGTCTGCAATCGTTCGCCGCCGGGCAGCCGCCGGGAAAGGTGATCATCGTCGAAAGTCGTTGGCCGTTGGATGATCCCGAGAAAAAGAAGAGCGGTATCATCCTTTCCGAGCAGACCAATATAGCGCTCGATCGCTGCACCGGTGATTGGAGCATCTACCTTCAGGCCGACGAGGTTTTGCACGAGGCGGATTACCCGCTGATCCGGCGAGCGATCGAGGCCGCCGACAAGCGTGGCGATATCGATGGCATTCTTTTCGACTACGTCCATTTCTACGGGTCTTTCGACGTGATCCAGCAGTCGCGGAGCGCGTATCGTCGCGAGGTTCGCGCGATCCGCAATAGCAGCGGCGCGAGGAGCGTGGGGGATGCGCAAAGCTTTCGATGCGCCCAGGGACGAAAACTGAGGGTCCTTCACTCCGGAGCGCGCGTCTTCCACTACGGTTGGGTACGCACTCCCGAGGCGATGAAAGAGAAGACCTATTTCATGGACCAGCTTTACCACGGCGATCCGAAGTCGGGGGACGCCGAGGAGCAAAGACCCCACACGGGGGACAACTACCGGTACAAGCGATTCTGGGGGCTGAAGCGCTTCCGAGGATCCCATCCGGCCGTGATGGCAAGTCGCTTGAAGTCCCACGGGTGGAGCTGGGATCTCGACGGGTCTCCTCTCGTCTGGCACTGGAAAGACGCCAAGAAGGTCGTTTTGGACCTGATCGAGCGCGCTACCGGGATCCGGCTCTTCGAATACCGGAGCTACCGCCTGGTTGGGAGGGTGGAGCATTGAAGGGCAGCCTGATCATAGCCACGTACGAGATGCCCAGGCACCTTGCGTTGGTTTTCGCCGCGCTCGAGAGGCAGAGTGCACGGGATTACGAGATCATCGTCTGCGACGACGGTTCGGGAGAGGAGACCGAGCGCCTGATCTGCGAATTCATGAACCGGGCTCCGGTCCCAGTTACCCATGTCTGGCAAGAGAACCGGGGATTTCGCAAGTGTCGCATCCTGAATCGGGCACTGGGAAAGGCTCGGGGCGAAACCATGATCTTCCTGGATGGGGACTGTATCCCTCATCGGGATTACGTGCGTGATCATCTCGAGCATCAAGAAGAAGGTCGCTACCTCGCGGGGCGCCGGATGGAGCTGGGTCGCGAGCTCAGCGAGACGATCACTCCCGAGATAGTTCGCGACGGCTATTTCGATTTTCCGAGAATCTCGCTGATCCGAAGCGTGCTGCGAAAAGACAGCGAGCATCTTCAGCGGAGCGTTCGGGTTCCCTGGGGTTGGCTGCGAACCCGGCTCGGCATGAATCGCATCGACGATATGAAAGGCTGCAACTACTCGGTCAGCCGCAAGGCCTTGGAGGCGATCAACGGTTTCGACGAGGAGTACGAAGGCTACGGCCGCGAGGACACCGACGTGGAGCTCAGGCTGCAGAACCTGGGACTGAGGATCAAATCTCTCAAAGGCCTAGCACTTCAGTTTCACGTCTGGCATCCCCGGCGCGAATTCACCCCTAAGAACGATGACCGATTGGAAGAACTCAAGCGCAGCGGCCGCACTTGGTGCGAAAAAGGCCTGAAGCGTCAGGCTTCTCTTTCTAGCTCTCCGGAATGACCGGATCCTTCCCGATCGAGAAATAGCTGAAGCGCTCCTTCTCCATCTGCTGGGGAGAGTATAGATTTCGTCCGTCGAAGATCACGGACTTCTTCAGCAGCTTGCGCATGCGATCGAAATCAGGATGACGGAACTCGTTCCATTCGGTGACCAGGACCAGGGCATCCGCGCCTTTAAGGGCATCATAAGAGGTCTCGCAGTAAGTGATCTTGTCCTCGAGGACCTTGCGGGCGCTCTCGGTGGCAACCGGGTCGAAAGCCTGGATCTTCGCTCCAGCGCCGAGAAGCTCTTGGATGATGGTCAACGACGGGGCTTCCCGCATATCATCGGTGTTGGGTTTGAAGGCAAGCCCCCAGACCGCGAAAGTCTTGCCGTCGAGCTGGCTTCCGTAATGGGATTTGATCCGGTTGACCAGGTGCCGCTTCTGGCGCTCATTCGCCGTGTCGGCTGCCGCGACGATCCCCATGGGGACACCTTCTTTCCGGGCCGTGGCGAGTAGAGCCTGAATGTCCTTCGGAAAGCAGGAGCCGCCGTACCCGACGCCGGCATAAAGAAAATGCCTTCCGATCCGCTCGTCCGTGCTCATCCCGCGCCGGATCTCGTCGATGTCGCCTCCCACCTTCTCGCATAAGACGGCCAGCTCGTTCATGAAACTGATGCGAGTGGCGAGAAAGGAGTTGCAGGCATACTTGGTGATCTCGGCCGAGATCGGGTCCATCCAAAGGATCGGATTGCCCTGACGGACAAAGGGCGCATAAAGCTCGGCCATTTTCGCGTACACTTCCTGGCTTTCGGTGCCGATGATCACGCGATCGGGCTTGAGGAAGTCCGAAACGGCGGTGCCTTCCTTGAGAAACTCCGGGTTGCTGGCGACGTCGAAAGGATGCTTCGTCACCGCCCTCATCCAATCGGCGACGACCCGATGAGAGCCGATTGGCACAGTCGACTTGTTCACGACGATCCTGTAGCCGTCCATGGAGCGCGCCACCTCTTCGGCGGCAGCACGCAGGTAAGTCAGGTTCGGTTCTCCTGTCGATAGAGAAGGAGTCCCGACGGCGAGAAAGATCACCTCGCTGGCTAGCACGGCCTCGGCGGTGGAGGTGGTGAACGTGATCCGCCCCTCCTTGAGGCTGCGCTCGACCAGGCTCTCGAGCCCTGGCTCGTAGATCGGGATCTCTCCCCTGCTTAGGGCATCGATCTTGTTTGGATCCCGATCGACGCAAATGACATCGTTACCGCTGTCAGCGAAGCATGCCCCAGCGACCAGCCCTACATATCCTGTTCCAATGATGGCGATGCGCATATTCAACCCTGTCCCAAATTCGAGGACTTTATGCTAGTTCAAATTCAATATGCCACGTCCGCCGATCTCGGTCACAATCATTACCCTCAATGAGGAGAAGAACATCGCTCGCGCGATCGAAAGCGTCCGTTGGGCGGAGGAAATCGTAGTGGTGGACTCAGGCAGTACGGATCGAACCTGCCAGATCGCCAAGGATTTGGGCGCCAAGGTCCTTCAGAATGCCTGGCAGGGCTATGGCCAGCAGAAGAACTTCGCCCAGGCCCAATGCAAGCACGACTGGATCCTGAACCTGGATGCTGACGAAGAGGTTCCCCCGGAACTGGCCGAGGAGATCCAGACCCGCCTGCGGGCCCTGGACGAAAGCTCCCCCGTGCGAGGTTTCTATCTTCCCAGAAAAACCTATTACCTGGGTCGCTGGATCATGCACGGCGGCTGGTACCCCAATTACTTGGTGCGGCTTGCCGATCGGCGGTCAGCCAGATGGACGGAGCCGGCGGTTCACGAGGAGCTGAAGGTCGAAGGGGGGCTTCAGTACCTAAATCAGCCTCTTTTTCATTATACTTTCTCAAATATTCAGGATCAGATCATGACGAACCTGAATTACTCGAAGCGTGGCTTCCAGGAGCTCATCAAGCGCGGGCAACAGCCTAGCCTGAACAAGCTCGTTTACAAGCCAATCGGTAAGTTCATCGAAACCTATTTTCTCAAGTGTGGCTTTCTGGATGGCCTGCCCGGCTTCATTATCTCCGTGAATGCGGCGCATAGCATGTTCCTGAAATACGCTTATCTGATCGAGGAAAAGCTGAATCGCCGCGTGGGAGCGAAGAATGAAGATCCTGGTCATCGACAACAACATTGATCAAGACAGCTGGGGCGCTCGTGAGATCCGCGCTCTGGCGGCCCGAGGAGGAAAAGGCACGGTTTACGTTCGGCGCGGGCCGCACGAGGACCTTCCGCGGAGCGCTCAAAACTTTGATCGCGTGATCATTTCCGGCTCGAAAAGCGCCTGTTTCGAGGACTCTCCCTGGGTGCTCAAGCTCGACACCCTGATCCGCGAGACGCTTAATCTGAAAAAGCCGATGCTCGGAATCTGCTACGGCCATCAGGCCATCGCGCGTGTCCTCGGCGGAGCGGGGAGCCTCGGCCGATCCGCGAAACCCGAGGTGGGCTGGACCCGAATCGAGCAGACAGCCAAGAGTTCGCTGCTCGCGGGTCTTCCGCAAACCTTTTACTCGTTCTCGCTTCATTTCGAGGAAGTCGCCTCCCTCCCTCCTGGGACGCGGCAGATCGCTCGCTCCGATTGGTGTGAACAACAGGCGTTCGAGGTCGAGAATCATCCGGTTTTCGGGATTCAGTTCCATCCTGAGCGGGGCCTGGAAGGTGCCGAAAAGACCCTTGCCGCCCGGAAAAAATCGGGGGAGCCGAAGGAACTTTTGAACCCCAATCTGGGCGAAAAGCTGTATGATCCTGGGATCGGTCAGAAGATATTCTATAATTTTCTTGGGTTATGAAAGCGGCTACGCGCAAGATCTTCAGCTTGGGGTTTAAGCTCCTAATCGTCGGGGTTCTCCTATTGTTCCTCGGCAAAAAAGGCTTCATTTCTTTTGAGAAAACCAGCCAGGCGTTCACCCAGCTGGAGTTCGTGATTCCAGCGGTTTTGGCCATCCTTGCGACGAATCTTCTCGGAGTGGTCCGCTGGCAGATTCTGCTTCGGGCGCAGAACATCCACCTCAAGCTGGCTCGGACCTTTCAGCTGACGTTCATCGGGAACTTTTTCAATCTGGCTCTGCCCGGGGCTGTGAGCGGTGATTTCGTCAAGGCCTTCTACGTCGCAAAAGAGACGGACGGACGCAGGGGTCGCGTGTTCGGCACGATCCTTTTCGACCGGGTCATGGGGCTCTCGGCCTTGGTCTTTGTTTCGGCAGGGGCGCTCTTGCTGGCTATTGACTCCCAGTGGGGTGGACCCGTTTTCAAGGGGATCAAGATTTTCGTCGTCGCGGCAGCGATTGGGACGCTCAGCTTCTTCACCTACCTGTTTTTGGTGAAGGAGCATCATGATCCGCTTCGCAGGCTCTTTCAAAAGCTCGAAAGACTGCACCCGAAGGCAGGAGCTTTCGGAAGGATCTATGACGGACTTCGGCACTATCATAATCACAGGATCTCGGTCTTGAAGGCACTTGGCATCTCGATCGTGATCCACCTCTTGGTCTGCTTCTCGGCCTTGAATTTCGCGACCGCGTTGGGTGAGATCGATCTGGCTCCTCTTGCTGTATTCGCGGTCGTGCCGATGGGGTTGCTCGTGACCGCGATTCCGATCATGCCGGGGGGGATCGGTACTGGCCACGCGGCTTTTGGCTGGCTTTTCGTCTTACTGGCTTCTCAGCGCGGGGCGGACGTCTTCAGCATGGTCGTGCTCACCCAGTTTTTGGGCGGCGGCTTGGGCGGATTGATCTATCTGCGCTTCAAGAGCCAGCTTCCAGTACCTGACCTGACCGAAAGCGCGATCTAAGACTGGCGTTTGAGAGGGCACGTCCTTCGCAGTTCGGCCCGACCATGTTCGAGCTCCGTCCCTTTCAGCTAGAGGCGCTTCGCGCATTGAGTCGGGATGGCCATGTTCTCTGCATCGCACCCACAGGTTCAGGAAAAAGCCTCATTTACGAGCGAGCGTGCTCCCTCCCGGGGACCCGCACCGTACTCATTACCCCATTGGTCGCGCTAGCCAGGCAACAGGATCAGAGGCTCAGAAGCCTCGGGATTCCCGTCGCTCTGGGAGCGGGAGCGACGCGTTCTGGGGGAAGGGCCAGGAGGCCTACAGCGCAAACGGGCGTTTGGATTCTTAGTCCGGAAATGCTTCGAGTCCCGGCGCGCCAGGATACGCTCCACGACTGGAAGCCCAATTTCCTGGTTGTGGATGAGTGCCACTGCTTATGGGAGTGGGGAGAGGACTTCCGTCCGGCGTTCCAGGACGTTCCTCGGGCGCTTGAGCGCTTCGGCATCAAAAAAAGTCTGTGGCTGAGCGCGACATTGCCACTTCCCGCAAGAGACGAGCTTCGAGCCGGGTTGCCTCCGGGCCTGATCGAGCTTGGGCGGTTCGATTTGCCCGGATCCCTGCGATTGGACCCGCTTCGCGTTCCCTGGTCGGAGCGCTCCCAGGCGCTCTTGGATTTCCTGGGGAGCAATCCTGAGCCAGGAATCATCTTCTGCGGCACTCGAACTTCCACGGAGCGCCTTTCCCGGCTTATCCGTGCGAGTGGCCGACGCGTGGCCTACTACCACGCCGGCATGTCAGCGGAAGAACGCGAAAGCATCGAGCGCTCGCTCAGGGCAGGTGCATCGTTCGTGGTGATCGCGACCTCCGCTTTCGGGCTGGGAATGGATTTCACTCATTTGCGATGGGTTCTTCTATGGCAGGCCCCCTCATCGTTGCTTCAGCTAGCGCAGGCTGCAGGAAGGGTGGGGAGAGCCGGCCGGAGCGGAAGAGCGGTCGTGTTTTGGGATCCCGATGACTTCAGGTTGATGGAGTGGATGATCCGGGGATCACACCGGAAAAGGGAACAGCTCATGGCGGTCCTGCGTTTTCTGGAGAGTCCCGGGTGTCGAATTCGAGCGCTGAGAGCTTACTTTGAGGCGGAGCCAGGCGAGCGCTTTTGCGGACGGTGCCACTTCTGCTCTAGCCTAGGCTTTTCCTGAGCGCGGATCTCAGGATCAATCTGGCTGCGAGGTGGAGTTTTGGTCGAGGGCGCTTTGCTACCGCGGTTGGAGTTACTTTTTTAACCGTATAGATTTATTATTGAAAATCAAATCTTTGGCTGGCATCCGTCTTGCTCATCGGCTCCCCCATAGAAAGGAGGGACCGATGAGCCAAGCATTGGAATCCGCTCGAACCAAGAAGATTCTGAATCGAAAACTGATCATAGCGCTGACGCTTGCGGCTTTGTTGTCGGCTCTCCTGGCCAAGATCATTTCGGATCTGGCGTTTTCGTGACTGCCGGGACCAAGGCCTGGGCGTCTTCGATCATTCCTCTCAAGCTGACTTGTCCTGAGATGTTTCCGAAGAGGAGACGTCCGGGTTTGGCACACCATCCGGATCGGGCCGCGGTCAGGGCTTCGCTCAAAGCGGCGCCGTATTTTGGAATGGCCCTGGGCCGACGGTGAATTCGCAAATGGACGGGTTCTCCGCGAAGGCCGAGCACCGCCTTGAGCTCTTCGACTACGAGCGAGTGGATTTTCTCGTCGGAGTATCGGACGAGCTCAGGATTCCTCGAGCCCCCCAGCATGACGGTATAGGAACAAAGGGAAGAATCGCTCACCCGGCCTTCGAAGGCGCTGGAGTTGAAAAGGATGCCTAGGGTCTGGAGGCGCTCGCTCTCGGGAATCAGGACTCCCACGCCTCGAACAGGGCGAGTGTGATCCTCCTTCTTCACGAACGCGGTTACCGAGACGAGCGATGCGTACTCGATCGCGCGTAGTGCCCTGGCAAGCACCGGATCTGCGGGAGCGAGAAGATCGGCGGCTTCAGGGGCGGGCAGGCAGACGACGCAGCTTCCTTCGGTAGGCAGACGCTCGATCCTCTGGCCTTTTCTGAATCGCTCACCCAGCCGCTTCTGAAGTGAAGCATCCAAGGCGCGGATCAATGCTTCCATTCCCAGGCGCGGTGAAGACATGGGCTTTTTGCCGACAGGAGCGGACTTTTTCCCACGCAAGAGTTTCGAGAGGAGGAAACTGAGAAAAGAATGTCCGGGAGGAATGGCAAGTCTCGGAAAAGCGGCTCCCACGGTGAGCTCCTCGGGCCTCGCGGCGTAAATCCCATTCACGAAAGGCGTGAGAAGGTACTCGAGAGCGGCCTTTCCCAGATGCCTTTGGCACCAGGCCGCTAGGGTTTGTCTCTCAGGAGGCGTGCGCGAGTCGGCTAGGACGAAGTAGGCTCGGAATATGGCGCCAAGAATCTCGCGGATCCGGAGAGGCATTCTCCTCATTCGTCTTTTTCTCAGGACGAAGCGGGCCTTCGAATCCGGGTTGACGCTCAAAAGCTCCACCCCGAGTTCCGAACAGAGCGATTGGACGACCGGACTCGTCAAGAAGGAATGCGCGGCGCCTTCTGCGATACCGTACGGGGTTTGGGTCGTCTGGATCAAGCCGCCAGCGCGATCCGAAGCTTCGAAGAGCCAGACGTCGAAACCGGCCCGATCAAGATAGTGAGCCGCGAGAAGCCCCGAGACTCCCGCGCCGATGACGGTCACTCGCTTTTGTTCAGGATCGATCTGGCCAATCATGAACCCAATCCCAGTCCGTATCGTGGCCGTGGCCGTGGCCGTGGCCTGTTTCCAATTGCCATGGCTCTCAGATGGTCTTGCTGAAAAGTTGCGTGGCCGGCGCCTGTCGAACGAGGCGCGCATCGAAGGCCATGCAGATATTTCTCAGAAAGGCTCGACCTAGCTCGGTGACTTGGCAGGAGCGATCACCCAATACAACGAGTCCGTCCCGGACCAACTCCTCGAGACGCTCGGGCACGGTCGCGAGAAAAGGCGTGTCGCTGCCCGGGCTCGACCACTCCGTCGAGAGGCGGGTCATGAGATTGAGAACGTGCCTGCGCAGAATCTGGTCCTCCTCCGTCAATCGATGACCGCGAAGCAGAGGAATCTCCCCCTTCTCCACTCGGCTTTGATAGGTTTCCAGCAGCTTTTCGTTCTGTGCGAACGCCCGCCAGGAGTCCCCGATCGACGAGACGCCCAGGCCGATGAGCGGAGCGACCCGACGGGATGTGTAGCCCATGAAGTTGCGATGAAGGTCTCCACTTCGCAATGCCTGCCAGAGCGAATCGCTTTCCAGCGCGAAATGGTCCATGCCGATCTCACGGTAACCCACGTCCTCGAGCATCCCCCGCCCCAGCTCGTACAAGGCCCGCTTTTCGTCGCCGTCCGGAAGATCCGCCTCGGTGAAGCGCCTTTGGCTGGGCTTGATCCAAGGAACGTGCGCGTAAGCGTAAAACGCGATGCGATCGGGCCTGAGCTCGCGGACTTTATGGATGGTGCCCTCGACGCTTTTCCGAGTCTGGAAAGGGAGCCCGTAAATCAGGTCGTAGTTGATGCTCGTGAACCCGAGACTCCGCGCATCCTGCGTGACCTGGCGGACCTGTTCGACACTCTGAACGCGGTGAACGATCTCCTGGACTTTCGGGTCGAAGTCCTGGATCCCCAAGCTCAGCCGCTTGAAGCCGAGCTTGGCAAGCGTGCTCAGATGCTCGTGAGTCGTGACGCGTGGATCGGCCTCGACCGAGAACTCATAGCTCTCGGCGAGCTGAACGTCTTTCAGTATCCCTTGGAGAAGCTCCTCCAAGAGCTCCGCTTCCAAGAACGTCGGCGTTCCCCCGCCCAGATGAAGCTCCGAGAGCAACGGCTTGAACTCGGCGCCAAGAGCGCTTCTGATGCGGTCGCGGTAGAGCGCCCACTCCTGGAGGAGTGTTTGCACGTAAGGGGCTCCTACCGCGCGATTCCGGGTGATGCGCGTATTGCAGCCGCAGTAAGTGCAAAGGCTTTGGCAAAAAGGAATATGGACGTAGAGCGCGGCGCCAACACCCGCGCCCATACTTTCTTTCAGGCTGGCGAGAATGGTCTCAATCCACTGATCGACAGTGGGAGTGTCATCCCAATACGGGACCGTGGGATAGCTCGTATAGCGGGGCCCGGCGACATTGTATTTCTTCAAAAGATCGGATGTCGGAGTCATCCTCTCGCCTCCTCTGTGGTTTCGAAAAGCTCACGCTCCAGGCGCACGAAGAGCCGGACATTCTCCTCTGGGGTTTTCTGTAGGACCCCGTGCCCGAGGCCGCAGACCCAGCCGCGGCGCCTTTTCTCAGGGAGGTTCCTCACTTTTCCCCAAACCTCCCGAAGACGCTTGTCCAGTTCGCCGGTTTCGAGCAGCATCCAATCCGGATCGATATTGCCTTGGATCGCCCATCGATCACCGTAGCGATTGAGGACATCGGCCAGGTCATGGTTCCAATCGATGCCCAGGCAGGCGATTGGCAGCGACTCGAGAGCGTCCCAGTACTCTGGCCCCGTTCCCTTGGAATAATAGGTGATCGGGGTTTCGGGGCAAAGGCGCTTGAAGCGATCCATGACCTGAGCGAGCGCGGGAACAGCGACTTTTCGATAGGTTTCCGAATCGACCTCCCAGCCGCACGTATCGAGCATCTCGATCGTGTCGGCGCCGGCCCGAGCCTGCAGGGACATGTTCTCTGCCAGCAGATCGACGAGCTTTTCG
>CAYNDM010000084.1:0-10243 GCA_964395265.1 uncultured Bacteriovoracaceae bacterium | reverse complement strand
GCCTTCTCCCAGGCTCCTTTGAAGCTCATTCTGGCGATTCTCCGCGATCCTGCGAAGCTCACCGATCGTGGCCAGCATCTGCTGATGAGCCTGAACGGCTTCCTCTTTCAGATAGATATCGCGCAAAAACAGCATCGGCTCGAGCTTCGCGCTCAAGACCATGAAATCAGAAATCTGTTGTACTAACTTTTTGCTGAGCTCCTGCTCTTGAGGCGTCGCGTCCAGCTGATCCCAGCGCGCGGAGCCTTGATTCACTTTTGCGGTCAAGTCGCTTTTGAGTTTGCTGATTTTGGATTCTGGAAACTTTCGGAACTGACCGCTCAAGCGTCTGTACTCTTCCAACTCCAAAACCAAATCGCGCGCGATGCTCTGGCGCTCCCAAAGCGCGTTCATCCGAGCAACATCCTCGGAAAACCGCCGCGCCTGCAGCCCATGAATGACACCCATCCCGCAAACAGCGAGAACCAATGCGACTAACAACCAGGTTATCCGTTTCATGTGTGCCCTGATCGTACTCATTTCAGGGAAAATGTCGCGCCATTTCTATTGCCGGTCGTAAGTTTTGTTGAAAAATCAAGGGCAAACGGACTTTATCTCACCGAAATTATGAGCTTTCCCAGATCTCGCTTTCGGCCTTACGATCCAGGACATCGCGCACAAAAAGTAGGAACATCGCATGAGACCAGGCCAGGGGGATGACCCAGTAGGGCTGCCCCGTTTCCCGATGAACTTGCTCGGCTAACATCCCATGGGATGTCGCCTTCGAAAGAGTCCACTCCAGGCATTGGCGGGCCTCAGTCATGTTCCCGAGCGAAAGCTCGACCATCGCCAGCCAGAGAGTGGTCAGGATCCAGGGATTGCCGCCTCGGTAATGATCTCCGGTGTAGCGCAACACTCCCCCGACCTTCTTGTTCCAAAGACGGGTTCTGACGATTTCGACAATGCGCTGAGCTGCCGCGTCGCGTTTGCGAAAGATCCCGAAGGGGGTGATCAGCCCCAGAAGCGAAACATCGGGAATCTCGTCCCAATAGCCACCCCCTGTCTGGTAGTCCCAGGCGTTCACGACGAAAGAACGACGGATCGGGCCGTCGAGCGGAACGAAGTGCTCTGTGATTAGCCCTGTGATCTTGTGATTCCATTGCCGGTAACGCTCTTGAAGATGAGGAGTGTCGAGCTCGCCCGCCAGGTAGGCGCCCGCTGAGAACGCGGCAGCCACGGCGCCAAGCGAATAGGCATGGATGCCCATGCGCTCTTCCCAGAGGTCATGCGAGGGCTGGCCCATGGGATTCTCGGGAGAATGAAAGCTTTCCAAGAACCGCAAACCATTCTCGATGGTCGGCCAGAATTTCTCCAGCCAAAAAAGATCCTGCGTTCTTCGATAATGGATGTAAGCGGCGGCGATCACGGTCGCGGGCTCGTCGATCTGGATTCTCCCCCAGCTGGGGCCCGCATGCCCTGTAGCCAGGTAGCGCTGCCACCACGCCCCAGACGGGTCCTGCGTTTCGCGACAGAAGCGAAAGTAGTGTTCCACGCGCTCCCGGAAGTTGAACGCCCCAAGAGCGTGAGCCAGATACGCGCCGTCGCGAGGCCAGCTATACCCGTAGCCACCCGAGACCCTGGAGTGCGGATCGACTTCGGCCGCGGCCATGAGCGCACCGGACACGCGATCCTGCACGGAATGCAGCACGTCGATCGAGCGCTCCGCGAGCACACGCACGCGCGGGCTGCGGATTCTCTCGAGAAGATCGGCCGCGGGCTCGAGGCGACGGGCGGCCATGCCTTCGATCATCGCGACGAAGCGAGCCCGGTCGATATGCTTGATCCGGCTGAGCATCTCGCCCAGATTGCGCTCGCTATCGCTGCAAATCACGAACATCTCGACCCGCTCGGACGGGCCTGTGGCCATCGATCCGAAGATCCCGGTGCCTTGAACCACCTGGTCCCAACCGGAGCGGACCTGTCCTTCCGGAAATCCGATGATGTCGTGAGCCCCTACTGGGGCGAAAATCCTCTCGCCGTCCCAGACCCTGCGTTTGTCGTCGTCGGAGAGATGGCCGACGCGCACCCATTGAACTTCGCTTCGAGCCATCATCCCTACCCAGCGCCTTCCGCGATGGTGGACCAGCCCGTTGTAAGTCGGGTGATAAAGCGAGCAGTGCGCGGAAGTGGCGCTTCCGAACCAGGGAATCGACTGATGCATGAGCCCTACGCGACTCCCCATGGTCTCCCACGAATCCAGCAGCACGGGCTCGGCGGGATGCAGGGCGATCACTCGCATCAGCCGAAGCTCGCTGAACTTGTGGTGGTACTCGGCCTGAATGACCTGCGAGCCAGGAAGAAGCCGCAGCCGGGCCTCGAAAAGCTCCGGCACCAGCGCAATCAACTCCGGCGGCTCGTGCTTGCGGCTGGACTCGCTCTTGGGCACGATGATCAGCGTCCGAAAAGTTCCGAACTGGGAGTGCAAAGCGTCCAAACGGGGAGCGAAGACCTGGTCGATCTCCCCCATCGAGTCGAAAGTGACCAGAATGGAGCCATTGCCGATCTGGATTTCCGCGGGCTTTCGCCGTTCCCAGCCGCTCACAAGCCCTTCTCCCTGAACGAATGCGCCACGTCCTCCGGCGCCACATGAACGAGCCCAATATCCGTCGCGAGCTCGAGGCCCGCCTTGCGGCTCCTTCGGGGGCAGACCCGAATGAACCAATGCATTCTGGCGTGCGCGGCCTCGCCCCGTGCCGACTTCGCGCCTGTCGCCTCGCCGGGATTGGGCCGGGTGTAAAAAAGGAGGTTCAGCGCCAGCTCTCCCAGAAGCCTCTCGAATTTACCCAGCACGAGCGTCATCAGCTGGGACAGATCCTCCATCTCGGAGCGCGGTGCCTCTTCGAACGCCGCCGAGTGCGCTTTAGGATAGATCGAGAACTGGTACGCGTAAGTCGGAGCGTAGTCCGCGAGGGCGACGAAGTGATTTGTCTCGGCCAGAAAACGCGGCGACTGCTCGCCTCTCTTTCCCTCGAAAGACTTCCACTCCCTCTCGAGAAGCGCGCAGACCCGGCAATGATCCGCGCTCATCAGATGCTTCAGCGGCCTTGGGACGAGAGGAAGACCGAGCAGCTGGAAATGCGGGTGCTCAAGGCTTCCTCCCGAAGCGGGCTTGTGGTTCTTGAAAATCTGGGCATAGACGATTCGCTGATCCCGGTAGAGATCCCTGACCCTGGACTGGATCAGCCCGAGCAAGGGAACGGATTGTTCGAGATCCAGCGCCCAAAAAGGAAGGACATGGTTCGGGCTCTCGACAATTACCTCGTGCACCCCGAAGCCCGGAGCGGAGCTCAAGAGATTCGTTTCATCCGAGCCCGGCTCGATCGCCGGCACCTCCGCTTCGAGGCTGACGGCGGGATAGCGATTGGGAAACACCCGAGCCTCCCAGCGTCCTCCCGCCTCGACCCGATCGATCTCGGGCGGGCAGAGCGCCTCATTGCCCGGGCAAAGCGGACACGGACCGCTGGCGTCGACGACATCGCGAACCATAGAGCGTCTTGGACGCGACGCTCGCTCGTGAGCGACGAGGACCAGATTGCCGAATAGAGGATCCGTGCGGAACTCGCTCATGCGACCGCTTTCTCCTCCGCACCGACCCGACGGGCCAGGTCGGCCAGCACGTTCATGTAGATGATGTGCGCGTCGTAGGGAGAGTCGTAAGGGTTGAAGTACTTGTGAACGTCCCCGTCTGCGAAATACTTCGTGCACATATAGTAGAAGTGATCGCTCGTAAGCAGCCTGCGCCAGGTCTCGATGAGCTCGGGATCTCGGGATTTCTTGACCGGCTCTTCGAGCCGATAAACAGAGCGCAAGGCGGCGTCCTGGATCGGGTTCCCTCTCCAGGCGCTCAGATCCCTTTCCATATCCGCCCAGGAGAAAGGCTCTGGCGCGTCGATCTCGGGAAGCGCTTCGCCTCGCGATTTGGCGTTGGCGACGGCCTCCGACGGAGTCACGAACCGGATACTCCCGGTTTCGAGCAGGCGCCCGGGAAGGGCCCTCATGAAATCGAAGATGCCGGTATGCTCCCACTGATGTTCGCCGAAGGTCTCGTAATCCATGAACAGGCCCACGAAAGGAACTCCGCCCTTCGCGGCTACGGGATTCTCGAGTTCGATCAGCTTGATCCAATCGACGTACTTCTCGATCGTCAACGGCCACTGCGCCCAGCCGCGATCCGAGAAACGAAACGCGATGTCGTCGCTTAAGCGGTAGTTTTTCAGAAGCGCGACGATGCCCGGCGCATCGGCGAAGGTGTAATTGAACAGCGGGCTGCGCCAGCGGAGGATGTGATCGGCGCCTTCGGCCAGGATCCCTTCATAGCCCATGTCCCGCGCCATTCTCGCGATATCGTTGCTGGTGATCAGCTCCGTGTTCCGAAAGACACGAGAAGGCTCGACGAGCGTCCGAGACGCGATCTCGCGATGCAGCCGCACCTGCTCGCGAAACTCCTCGGGACTATAGAGCGCCGCGAGCGAGTGGTGGGAGGTCTCAGAGATCAGCTCCGCATGCCCGGCCTCGAAGAGACGCTTGAAGGACGGGATGATTTCGGGAGCGTAAACCTCGCACTGCTGCAGAAAGACCCCCGAGATCGAGAATGAGACACGAAACGCCCCTTGATTCTCGGCCAGGAGATCGTAGAGAAGATTGTTCATCGGCAGATAGCACTTGTTGGCGACCTTCCGGAGAATCGAGGCGTTCTTCTCGTCATCGAAGTAATGGTGGCTCTTTCCCACCTCCAGAAAGCGGTAATGCCTGAGTCTCCACGGCTGATGCACCTGAAAGTAGAAGCAGATATCAATGGCCATGCGCCCCCTTTACAGCCTGAGTCATGGTGGATCCCATGACCCAGCGGTACGTTTCGATGACGTTCTCCGCGGACCGATCCCAGCTCAGGGCACGGACCTGCTCCATCCCTTCGGCCACGAGCTGCTTGGAAAGATCGGGCAAGCGGAGGGCGGCCAAGATCTGATCAGCGAGCTTTTCGATGTCCCAGAAGTCCACCTGCAGCGCCCTGTGGAGCACTTCGCGGACTCCGGACTGCTTGGAGAGGATGACCGGGATCCCGCAATGGATCGCCTCGAGCGCCACCAAACCGAAGGGCTCCGACACGCTCGGCATCACTAGGACTTTCGAGCGTTGCAGGATCTGATCGACCCCGGGGGGATCGATGAACCCGGCGAAGTGAACCCGACCCTCGATTCCCAGCTTGAAGGCCAGCTGGCGGAGCTGGTTCAGCATGTCGCCGGTGCCGCAGAAAACGAACCTGGCTTTCGAATCGGCTTCCGCCACCAAGGCGCAGGCCTTGAGGAAGTGATCAGGCCCCTTTTGGAAAGTCAGGCGCCCGAGGAAAATCACGTCAGGCTCGCGCGACGCCTCGGGCGAGGCCGTCATCCTCTTCGCTTCGTCTTCGGGAGCGTTGTAGACGACCGAGATCTTGCGCTTATTGATTCCGTAGAGGCGCTCGATCACTCCCGCGGTGTACCGGCTCACGGCGAAGATATGATCGGCCTTGCGAAAACCGTCGCGCTCGATCCGGAACACCTCGCTGTTCACGTACTCGCCGGCGCGGTCGTATTCGGTCGCGTGCACGTGAAGGAAAACCGGCACTCCCGTCATCTTCTGGAATTCGAACGCGGCCGGGAAGGTCATCCAGTCATGAGCGTGCACGCAATCGACCTCATGAGTCTCGGCGATCTGCCGGACCGAGAAACAAAAGCGCTCGATCTCGCTCCACATGTTCTTGCCGTAAATTTCGCTCGCGGACGGGGCCGGCGCGGACCCGACGTTCGCTGACTGGGCGGGAGACCCGCTCACGATTCCCTCGAAAGGCTTCAGTTTCACACCTTTTTCGACTCGATCGAAGACCTGATCGATCATCCGCGAAGTCGGCCCTTCGGGCGCGGCGCCGTAGGGAAATAGCCGCGCATCGGATCGGATCGTCTGCACGCCCGACATATGCGTTCGCTCCAAGCGCTCGTAATGCTCTTCGCTCCAGCCGGCTCGGATCAAAGCCTCGCGAGCGCCCACCACCTCCAGCCTCGGTTCCGAAATGCGCTCCGGGAACGTAGGCAGCACGAAAAAAACCTGCGCGCCTTGGCGAGCCATGGCCTGCGAGAGCCCGCGGCAAGCCTTCCCCAACCCTCCCGCGAACCGGGGAGGATACTCCCAGCCCAGCATCAACACCCGCGGTTGTCTCGAGCTTCCAGTCGGTTGTGGCATAACTCAAATCGCCTTCTTCAGCTTCGCCTCTGCTCTGCCGGCTCTTCCCATCCAACGCCGAGCCAGGACCTTGGAGATCTTTTGATCAATCTTCAGGCTCCTGCGCGTTTCGGCCTCTTCAAGGCAGGCCAAGCTCCAAGCCTGCGCGGGAGCTCCTCTGGGCTCGAAAGGCTCCTCCGCGTCGAAAATCTCTGGAATATGCCCTTCGATTGGAAAGCGCCTCCTGACCTTCGCTCCGAACATCGATCCCCTCCCTTTATCCTTGTTCCCGAGCCGGGCGCGGGCCATCTCGTAATGTCCTCCCAGCCATCCCCAAGCCGCTCCCTGATGATAAGCCTGATCCCGCTCCGCCTGACTCCCGACGCATTGCCCGTGAAATCCCTTCGCTCCCGGCCTCAGAGTCCTGAGACCCACTGGAGTCCAGAGTTCTTCGGTCATTCGCTCAAGATCGGCTCGAAGGCACTCCTGGATCCCGAGCACGAACGACGGGGCCAGCGGAAGGCTATGGAGAAAAATGCGATTCGGCCGATGCCTTTCTTCCCCGCTTTCGCTTCGCTCCAACGCGGAAAGGCCGATCGAGACCACTTTCTCCACGTGTTCCTCACCGAGGCCGTTCGACCGCTCGAGCCAAAGCGCGTGCAAGCAATGCGCCTGAAACCAGAGCGCATCGATCTCGGGCAGACGTCCCTTTCTGGGCGTCACCGGCACGTCATCGATTTGCGCGTCCATCCAGGTCGAGTGGGGCTCGGTGACCTCGAGCATTCCGTCGCGCAGGGGATGAAGAAAAAGATGCCGGCCGGATTCGATGGCACTCAACGCCTCACCCAGGAGAGGCCCGAAGCGACGATCGAGATCATCGAAGCAACTCATCTCTTCGGCCTGACCGAAGCACCAGAGGGCCGCGAGCGAATGGCACCACCACAGCGTCGCGTCTGACGACTGCCACTGATGCGCTCCCCCGCTCTCGATGATATTGGGCAGCATCCCCGATCTGCGGATCCACTCTCCCCAACGAGTCAGGACTTCCTCGACCCATTCGTTGACGATTCGCTCCTTCTCGCCGCTTCGGATCCAGGCCGCCGCCACTCCGGGGAGCGAGATGAAAGTATCGCGACCCCACTCGCCGAACCAAGGAAACCCCGCCACGATTCCCGCGGGCTCCATCAGCACGAAGTCCAAGACTCGATGAGAGACGCTGCGCGCCCGACCGACCGCCTCATCGAGGACCGCATCCAGGCGATCCGCGAAATCGAGTGTCCAGCTTTGCGCTTCTTCGGGCAGGCTCGCGACGAACTCTCCGGCCGAATAGAGATCCTCTTCGGAGAGATACCCGCGCCGCTTCTCTTCAGGATAATGAAAGGAATAGTACCAGTCTTCATCGGGCTTCCAGCTCAATCCCTTCGAAGGCCGGACATAGAGAGGCGGGACCAAAGAGCCTCGCGCCACCCAAACGCCGTGCTTTTCACACTCCAGCGTCCATTTCTGCCCGCCCGTGCCGTGCAAACTGCGCATCGCCCAGAGCGGTCGAAGCCGTAAAACGCCTCCGCGCTTTCGCTTGCCCTTCTTGGAAGAGGGTTTCCAGCTCCAGCACAGGCGAACTCCCCCGCGTTCGTCCTTAGCGCGGATGGAAAAGCTGAGCGTTCCCGCATCGAGCTTCCATTTCCACTCAGGCGCCGGGAACTCCGTGTAGCGTGGAGGCTTGCCTTGGGAAGTCGCCTCGGGATCCGGATGCAAAACGGGAGAGTCGCCGGATTTCGCGGCGTAGAGATGAGGCCAGAGGGGTTGATCATCCACGCGCATGTCGAAATCAGTCACCCACGACGCCTCGCCGCGGCCTGGGATGCTGGAGTAGAACCCATGGTACTTCCGCTCCCGCGCCCCGCTCGGGGTTCCCATCGCGAACCCGCCGTGCCGATCGGTGACCAGCCACTCCCGAAAAGCCATTGCATCACCTCCCCCGCTTGCACGAACGCCTGCACGAATCAAAGCAGGGGTTTCGCACTGGGGCCGTCCATTCGATGCCAGGAGAATGCAAAGATCAGGGCATTGCAGCTCAGCCGCACCGCAAAAGACGCTTGAAAAATCGAGTAATTTCGAATAACACCACCGACGAACCGGCACTGGGCTCAACCGCTCTTTATTCGCCGGTGTGTCTTATTCGTAAGGAGTGCCATCATGGCCAATACGCGTACATCCGCGAAACGGGCTCGACAGGCGACGAAACGCCAGGCTCGTAACACTGCAGTGAAATCCGCAACCAAATCCGCTCTGAAAAAAGCCTTAGATGCCGTAAAATCCGGCGACACCGGCAAAGCGAAAGAAGCCTACCGGGAGGCCGTGCGCGCGCTTGCGAAGGCAGCCAGCAAGGGCACCATTCCGGCAGGTCGCGCTTCGCGCAAGATCAGCCGTCTGACGCTGATGGCGAAGAAGGCTCTTCCAGACCTGCTTTCTACCGCTCAGAGCAAAAGGTAATCACCAGGTTGCTCCAAAGTCCGATTGGAACCCGGGCGGTCTGCTTGATCGAGAAGTCGACGTCAGCCAGCGCTGATTGAAGCGACACGACCTCGGAAAGCGACCAGCCCCGGCTCCAGCGGTTGAAGCGTTCCGCCAGATAAGGGCTGAGCTTGGCTGTTTTGGTTCTCTGCTCCCGATCCGCACAGACTAACGCAAGATAGCGAACGTTCCATCCCAGCAAGCCAAGCAATGGAAGCGCTAGCTCCGGGCTTTCAGCGAAGGTCTCGACGATTTCCAGCGATTTCTTCAGATCCCTTCCGAAAAACGCCTCAACGAAGTCCTCGCTTTTGAAATCACCTCCTGCCGAACCCAGTAGCGCGTCTAACGAGTCGGAAGCATCGGCCGTCTGAGACAGAAGCGCAACCTTCTCGAGCTCTTGATCCACGATATCCAGATTCCACGGATCGAGCGAACGCAGTAGGACTACTTGTTCTGGCGCCAAGGCAAGGCCCCTTCTCTTGGCCAGATAACCGATCCACGCTTCGCGGTCCTGCTCAGGGACCGCGTCACAAGAGACGACTGCCGCCTTCTCGGTCAGGATCTTCGAGAACTTCTTTCGGCCATCCAAGTCCTTGGACAAGAAAACGCAAACTGAGGTCAGATCTTCTTTCTTGCTTCGCGGGCCGAAAAGCACGGAAAGCGCGTCTGAGTCTTTGATCGCTTGGGCATCACGGACCACGACCAATCGCAGGCCCCCGCCCAAAGTCAGGCTTTGGGCCGAATCGACGACTTGGACCGCGCTGACTTCGCTTCCATCGAGGACCTCTTCTCCGAAACCAAACCCAGCCAATGGAGAATCCCCAAGGACCGCGGACTTGATTCTTTTGAGGAGCTCGCGGGACTTCATGCGCTCTTGGCCGTAAAGCCAATAAACCGGCCAGATCCAGCCGCTTTCGAGCTCTTTTTGAACGTCGCGGGGTTCGAGTTTAGGCATAGCTTTAGGTCATACTCAGATCAGCCTGAACATTCCAGGGAAAGGAACCCAGTGCGATCTCATCAGCATAGCTCATAACGCAACAAATCATCCTCAATCAAAACATCGCCAACATCGACTCATGCAAGTCCAGCATCATGCTTCGGGCAAGTTCGTGGAGGGCGCGATCAAATTCGCTATCGTTAATAAGCGCCGAGGTCGTTCCATAGGCGCCAAGCTGGTTATTGGCCGGAAAAGGCTTGGCGCGACTGAAGGACTTCGCCCAAAACGTACTCGACGGCTTTCCCGTCGAAGAAATTCGCCGCAAAGCGAAATCACAGGTCAGAACGGCCCCGTATTCCGTCACGACCGGGACCGAGCGCAAGCGTTCGGGAAGCTCAGGCCGATGCGGGCCGCGAAAAAGCTGGTCGGCGGTCGTCGAGGGAGCCCCCGAAAAGGACGCGGTCGAGACCGTCCCTTGCAAAACAGCATCCGCCAACTCCGCGCGATCTACGAGGCGCACTCGCCGGTTGATCGAAATCACCCGAAGAAGCTCATTGT
>CAYNDM010000083.1:0-10257 GCA_964395265.1 uncultured Bacteriovoracaceae bacterium | reverse complement strand
ACAGGCGCCGCTTGTGGGTGATCTCCGACAGCGGGTTGGTCTGGTCCATGAACTGCGAGAGCTGGCTGGAACCAAAGAACTCCTTCACGACAGCCGAAACCGGCTTCTGATTGATCAAATCGTGAGGCATGAGCGTTTCGATTTCCTGGATGCTCATGCGTTCTTTGATCGCGCGCTCCATGCGGACGAGGCCGATGCGATACTGGTTCTCGATCAGCTCGCCCACAGGACGAACTCGGCGATTGCCCAGGTGATCGATATCGTCGATCGTGCCACGCCCATTGTTGAGCTCGCACAGATAGTAAAGAGTCGACAGAATATCCTGTTTGGTCAGGATCTGGGTTTCCGTCGGAATATTGTTCTCCGGGAACTTGTAGTTCAACTTCAGTCGGCCGACCCGAGACAGGTCATAGCGATCTGGATTGAAGAACAGGTTCTCAAAGAGCTGCTGAGCAGCCTCCACGGTCGGAGGATCACCCGGGCGCATGCGCTTATAGATCTCGATGAGCGCCTCTTCAGGGCCCGCGACCTTATCCACGAGGAGAGTTTCGCGAACAAACGGACCATGGGTCAGGTTGTCCGTGAAGATCACCTTCACTTCTTTGATCCCTTTGGACTTGAGATCGGCGATCTTGTCTTCGGTGAGCTCCTGATTCGTTTCGAGCAGCACTTCGCCGGTTTTCTCATCGACGATGTCTTCAGAAGCCACGCGCCCGATCACCGCTTCGGCGGGAATCTCGAGGCGCTTGATCCCTGCTTCCTCGATCTTCTTGATCACTGCCTTGGTGAATTTGCGGTTCTTGCGGACAATGACTTCGCCGGATTTAGGGTCGACGATGTCCTCTTCAGCGCGCTGACCCGAAAGAATGCTGGTATCAACGGTCTTGTAGAACTTGTCCTTCTCGAAACTCAACGTCTCGATCCGGTAGAAGTAATTGAGGATTTCCTGGGTCGACATCCCCATAGCGCGCAGGATGATCGTGGCCGGCAGCTTTCGCTTGCGGTCGATGCGGGCATAAAGGAGATCCTTGTGGTCAAACTCGAAATCCAGCCAGGAACCGCGATGTGGAATGACACGTGCAGAGTACAAGATCTTGCCACTGGAGTGGCTCTTGCCTTGGTCGTGATCGAAAATCACGCCAGGTGAACGATGAAGCTGGCTGACGATGACTCTTTCTGTTCCATTGATAATGAAAGAGCCCGCTTCGGTCATGAGCGGGATCTCGCCCATGTACACTTCTTGTTCTTTGATATCGCGGATATTGCGGGTTCCCGTCTCCTCTTCCACATCGTACACGACGAGGCGGACGGTGATCTTCAAAGGAGCGGCGAAGGTCATCCCGCGTTGGCGGCATTCACCCACGTCGTACTTCGGCCTTTCAAGTGTGTAACTTTCGAACTCGAGCGAAGCGGTCCTATTGAAATCTTCAATCGGGAAAACCGACTTGAAAACTGCTTGCAGGCCTACGTTTTCGCGCTTGTGCGGCGGAACGTCAGCTTGAAGAAATTTCTCGTAAGATTTTCTTTGAAGCTCAATGAGGTTCGGAATCTCAACGGGAGTCGCGATTTTAGAGAAATCTTTCCGAATTCGGCGGTTCTCCGAGAAAAGAGAGGCCATGCATTCTCCTTCAAGAATTGAATACCCGCCTCGCAGAGCGCAAGCGGGCTGAAAGTCCGTACGTACTTAAATTGGAGCGATAAGGTCCGATGCAGGTTCCATATCGCTACCAGAGAAAAAATGCAAACTGATCCGCGACTGCACCCTATCTCCTACCTTTTTGGACGGATAATAAGGGTACAGCACGGACCAAATGACTAGAGGTTTAGAGCAGGCGATAAGCGTCGAATCACTTGAGTTCGACCTTAGCTCCTTCAGCCTCGAGTTTCTTTTTGATTTCTTCGGCGTCCGCTTTGCTCACGCCTTCTTTCAGGGTCTTCGGAGCGCCTTCAACCAGGTCTTTCGCTTCCTTCAGGCCCAGGCCGGTGATTGCGCGGACTTCTTTAATGACGTTGATCTTCTTGTCGCCTGCAGAAGCGAGAACAACCGTGAATTCGGTCTTCGCTTCAGCTGCAGGTGCCCCGCCTGCGGCAGCACCCGGCATAGCAGCCACTGCCATCGGAGCAGCAGCAGAAACGCCAAATTTGTCTTCAAGTTCCTTCACGAGCTGAGAAAGCTCGAGAACGCTCATGTTTTCGATAAAGGAAACAACGTCTTCCTTCGTAACAGTCGCCATGTTCTTATCCTCTTTACATCTAATTACCCGCAGTCATCATGACCTAAAGGCAGTTGTCCGAAAATACGGACTTGGTTACTAGTCGCGATCCTGCTGCCTAGTTAAAGCAAAAACCCGAAACGTAGCATCACTTACGCTTGAGTCTCCGCTTTTTTCTTTTCAATTGCTGCCAAGACCGTGACCAGACCCCGCGGTACTGCGGCAAGCACTCCAACAAAATTTCGAGCAGGAGCATTCAGGACACCCAAGAACATTGCCAGAAGAACTTCCTTCGAAGGCAAGCTAGCCAGGGCCTCAATGCTGTCTGCCGAGATCCTTTTCGTACCCATGAGGCTGTCCTTCAGGATCAGCGCCTCATTGTCCTTAGAGAACTTATGAATCACCTTGGCCGTGCCGGCAGCGTCTTCATAGGCAAACGCCACCAGGGTCGGGCCCACGAGGTCATCCATCAGGCCTTTCGCCTGATCTCCCATGGATCCGTCTTTCGTGATCAACCGAGCAAGATTGTTCTTAAGGACTTTGACTTCAGCCTTCTGAACTCGGAGCTGGCGACGGAGATCATCGGCCTGAGTTGCACTCAGCCCTTTATAGTCCGCGAAAACCGCTACCTTCGCTCGCGCAAACTTATCCTTCAGCTCCTGAGCTAATTCCGTTTTTTGAGTACGATTCATGACAAAACCCCTTCAGGAAAATTAGGCGCCAGCGACGGTCATGGTGTCAGCGGTATCCAGCGGGATACCGGGGCTCATGGTCGTCGAAAGAGTGATATTCAACAGGTAAGTACCTTTGCTAGTCGGCGGCTTCGCCTTCATCAAAGCTGACGCCAGGGTAGCAAAATTCTCCTTCAGCTTCTCTGCGCCGAAAGACTTCTTACCAATCGGTACGTGAACAATACCGGTCTTTTCAGTTCGGTACTCCACTTTACCCAACTTCTGTTCTTTGATTGCCTTTGCAACATCCATCGTGACCGTTCCCAGCTTCGGGTTCGGCATCAAGCCACGAGGACCAAGGATCTTACCGACCTTCGAGACAGCCACCATCATATCGGGAGTGGCGATCATTTTATCGAAGTCGAGCCACCCCCCTTGAATGCGCTCGATCAGGTCATCCGCTCCAACGAAGTCGGCGCCAGCTGCCTCCGCCTCGCGCGCTTTATCGCCCTTGGCCAGAACCGCGACCCGAACTGACTTACCAATCCCATGAGGCAAAACGACTGCTCCTCGCACCATCTGATCAGCGTGCTTGGGGTCGACACCAAGATTGAAAGCAACGTCGACAGTTTCGTCGAACTTCGCGTAAGTGACTTCTGGAAGAAGCTTAAATGCCTCTTCTACCGTATATTTCTTACCTTCTTCGAGCTTGGAGAGCGCGGAGAAATAATTCTTTACGTGCCGGCCGCGTCCAGCCTTCTTTTGATTGGCCTCTGCCATACTTCACCTCTGTGGTTCCAACGTTAGCCTCAGCTAACTCCCACTTTTTAGTTCAACGTCAGTTGTGCCTTAGTCAGTAATCGTAATTCCTGCGCTGCGAGCCGTACCTTCAATCGTGCGCATCGCAGCTTCAAGGCTGCCAGCGGTCAGGTCAGGCATCTTCAGTTTAGCAATCTCTTCCACCTGCTTCTTGGTCACTTTGCCGGCTTTCGTCTTATTCGGGGTACCGCTGCCCTTTTCGACCTTGGCCGCTTTAAAGAGCAGAACCGACGCAGGAGGGGTTTTTGTAATGAAAGTGAAAGAACGATCCGAATAAACCGTGATGATCACGGGAATCACGGTTCCTTTTTGATCTTGAGTCTTGGCGTTGAACGCCTTGCAAAACTCCATGATATTCACGCCACGTTGACCGAGCGCTGGTCCTACAGGAGGAGCGGGATTGGCCTGTCCACCTGGAATCTGGAGTTTAATCTGACCCGTAACTTTCTTTGCCATAACTCACCCTTCTACTGCTTCCTGCATCTGAAAATCTTCTGATTTTCAGTACTTATATCTTCCTGAACCAGAATTTCACACAAGCAGGTCGCCCAGCCAAAGCTTCTTTTTCGCTTTAATGTGCAAGTCGCGACCTACTAACACAACCTGCTAGATTTTTTCAACCTGAATAAAATCCAGCTCTACCGGCGTTGACCGACCAAAGATGCTGACAAGCACTTTGACTTTGCCTTTATCAGGATTCACATCCTCGACAACGCCATTGAAATTCGAAAACGGACCGTCCACCACGCGGACATTCTCTCCTTCGCGGAAAGAAACACGCGGACGAGGCTTCGCCTGGCCTTCTGCGATCCGATGGGTCATTTTCTGAACTTCAGATTCCGGCACAGGCACGGGCCGAACCTTGTCCCCACCGACGAAGCCCGTAATCTTCGGAGTGTTCTTGACGATATGCCAAGTCTCATCCGTCAGGATCATCCGCACCAGGATATAGCCGGGAAAAAAGCGGCGCTTAGTCGTCTTCTTCTGGCCTTTGACCAGTTCGACCACGTTCTCCTCAGGAACAATCACCTCGCGAAAGAATGCTTCTTTTTTCGCGGCTTTGATTCGCTCCTCAAGGGCTAGCTTAGCCTTGTTCTCGTAGCCCGAGTAGGTATGAACAACATACCAGGCAGCCTCATCAGCAGGTCCTGCGTCTGTCTTCTGCTCCTGCTGGCTTTGCTGTCCTTCGGCGCCGGTCTGGTCTTCAGCTTTAATATCAGTCACCTGCTACTCCTCTTCATTCTCTTCTTTAAAGAGCCCACTGCAAAAGCGTGGTCCAGAGGTAATCCAAGAGTCCGAGAATCATTCCCGAGATGAGCACCATGATCATGACAACAATCGTTGCCGAGGCCGTCTCTTTCTGAGTCGGCCAAGTCACACGGGAAAGCTCCGTTACCACTTCATTCATGAATTGATTGGATCGATCATTTTTATACAACGAGAGAAAAATCAAACCGGCGACCGCAATCGACGCGATTCGAAAAATCAACTCGATATTTTGAACACGGGCCTCCCAATCAAAGCTCCCCGAAAGCTTGAGCCCGAGCGCGAAGAAAATATAGCCCACGAGCGCGGCGACAGCGAGATAGCTAAGATAGACCCATTTTTGATGCTGGCTTTCCATGATCGATTCACCCGCACAAATTATATTCTGAGCTGAATCCGCCTGGTGTTGGCAGGGCAGGAGGGATTCGAACCCACAACCTACGGATTTGGAATCCGCCGCTCTACCATTGGAGCTACTGCCCTACGATGAGTGCCACCCTAAGAACTCTCACTCAGAGAATCATGACCCTGTGCCTGGGGCTGATCTTGAGTTCAGCTTCCAAACGGAGGACTGAGGGCAGAACCACTCAGTCCTCCTTGAGGAAGCCTAGAACTAACTTCAGGCGCAATCACCTGAAGAACTACAACTCACTCCTTACTCGACGATCTCAGCGACGACGCCTGCACCCACGGTGCGGCCACCTTCGCGGATAGCGAAACGGAGTTCCTTTTCCATAGCGATCGGCGTAATCAGCTCAACTTCGATCTGAACGTTGTCGCCAGGCATGACCATTTCCACGTTCGGAGGAAGAGTCACGACGCCGGTCACGTCAGTCGTACGGAAGTAGAACTGAGGACGATAGCCTTTGAAGAAAGGAGTATGACGTCCACCTTCTTCTTTCGTGAGGATGTAAGCAGAGCCTTTGAACTTCTTATGAGGAGTGACGGATCCAGGAGCCGCCAAAACCTGTCCACGCTCGACTTCTTCCTTCTTGGTACCACGGAGAAGAGCACCGATATTGTCCCCAGCTTCACCCTGATCGAGAAGCTTACGGAACATTTCGACGCCAGTCACAGTGGTCTTTTGGGTCGGACGGAGACCGACGATTTCGATTTCATCGCCGACCTTCACGATGCCACGCTCGACGCGGCCGGTAACCACGGTACCGCGGCCCGAGATCGAGAAAACGTCCTCGACAGGCATCAGGAAGGGCTTATCCTTTTGACGCTCTGGCTGCGGGATGTAGCTATCGCAAGCTTCCATGAGCTTCAGGATTGCAGGTTCACCGAGCTCGCTCTGGTCGCCTTCAAGGGCTTTCAACGCCGAACCCTTGATCACAGGGATCGAGTCACCAGGGAACTTATAGGAGGAGAGGAGTTCGCGAACTTCCATCTCAACCAGATCCAGGAGCTCAGGATCGTCAACCATGTCACACTTGTTCATGAAGACGACGATCGCAGGAACGCCGACCTGACGCGCAAGAAGGATGTGCTCACGGGTCTGAGGCATTGGGCCGTCAGCTGCCGAGACAACCAGGATCGCGCCGTCCATCTGAGCCGCGCCGGTGATCATGTTTTTCACATAGTCGGCGTGGCCAGGACAGTCGACGTGAGCATAGTGACGATTGTCGGTCTGATACTCGACGTGCGTGGTATTGATCGTGATCCCACGCTCCTTTTCTTCAGGAGCGTTGTCGATCTGATCGTAACCGCGAGCCTGTGCAAAGCCCTTCTTCGCAAGAACAGTGGTGATTGCTGCAGTCAGCGTGGTCTTTCCATGGTCGACGTGACCGATGGTGCCGATGTTGACGTGCGGCTTACTTCTATCAAATTTCTCTTTCGACATACCTTATTCTAGGCCTCCGCATGTTTGGTTAGGTTTTACTTCTGTACTCAACTCCCGGACCTACAACCGGTAGTTAAAAGATGGAGCTCTTGATGGGACTTGAACCCATGACCTCTCCCTTACCAAGGGAGTGCTCTACCACTGAGCTACAAGAGCAAGAAACCCCAAAAGTTTCGTCTCAGCTAATACCCATCCATCTCGAAAGCCGCAGAAAACCGCGATCCCTTCAGAGAAAAATGGAGCGGGAGACGGGACTCGAACCCGCGGCCCTCAGCTTGGAAGGCTGATGCTCTAGCCAACTGAGCTACTCCCGCATACAAACTTCCTAGCGCCTCGAGCACATCCACCACTTTGCTTGCGATTGGCTGTCGCAAAAAGTGGTGGAGAGAGAAGGATTCGAACCTTCGAAGGCATACGCCGCCAGATTTACAGTCTGGTCCCTTTGGCCGCTTGGGTATCTCTCCACATCCCAGACGCTATCTTATTGCCGACTCCTCTCCAGTCCCATCTTGCTGGAATGGTGCTGGAGAAGGGACTCGAACCCATGACCTGCGGTTTACAAAACCGCTGCTCTACCAACTGAGCTACTCCAGCCCTAAACACATCAGGTCGGGCTCAAAAGGACAAACTTGTCCATAGGCTCTACGCCGGCGTGTTGTGCAAATTTCCATCGTTTGAGTTAAAAGTCAACGCAGATTCCTAAGCGGAAGAAAAAAGGTCCAGCGATTTCACGCCTTCTCTCCAAGCGACCTATTGACTTCCCCTAAGCCGCACGCCAAATTGACTGACATATGAGAAAAACATTTTTGTTCGCCTTCACGCTCTGCGCTTTGAATATGGCTGCCGCATCGATTATTCACGCGGCTCCTTCCGGTCTTGGAGGAAGCTTTGAAAAGACAGGCATAGGATTCTCCACGCTGGGAGTCCCGGGTGACGGCGGTTCGCTCAGTGGATGGCTCCAATTCTCAGAGCGCCACTCACTGCAGGTGATCGCCGCGATCGGAAGCACCGGCCCGGTATTCGAATTCGAGACGGGTGGACTGTATCGCTACACATTGACGGGAAATCAGGCGACCGGTTTTCACGTCGGAGGCGGCGTGCTTCTTGGGACTTTCGGTACTCTCAATGCCACGGGAGGAACGGAATCCGCCTTCTTCATCGGATTTGGACCGTTAGCGGGAATTCACTTCCAGATTCCAGGCCTCAATTCCATCGGGTTGAGTTTGGATGGAGGAGCGAACTTCTTGATCGCGGATGGAGAGCTCAACTTCTCGATCAAGAACCTGACCAGTGCTCTAGGACTCAGCGTTCACTATTTCTTCTAAGATTCTTGAGGACTTGAATCTTTATCTAGGAGGCCGCCCCTTCCGCGTGGATGGACTTCTACGCTTGACAGTTCCATCCCTACCCTTTCCCTCGTCTTTACTATTTATCTAGACCAATTTCGTCAGAAAATGCTAAGTTTAGGGCAAGGTGAGCGCAAGAAGTTCGACTCAGAAAAAGCCAGTCATTCTGGTCCAGCATGCTCGGTATGAGCATCCAGCTGCCATTCGTCGCGCTCTGGAGTGCCAGGGGATCCGTACAGTCGTGCTGCATCCATACCGGGGAGAAGGTCTCCCGAATCCGGAAGAGATCAGCGGCATGATCTCCATGGGGGGCCCGATGGGAGCCAATGACGGAGACAGGTATCCCTGGATCAATCAAGAAATCGAGCTCCTTCGCCTATGTGTGGATCGGGACTATCCGGTCGTCGGGATCTGCCTGGGCGGGCAAATGCTTTCAAAGGCTCTCGGAGGCGAAGTGCGTCAGAACGAAGTCGCTGAGGTGGGTTGGATTCCGATCCAGATCAGCGACCACGGTGAAAAAGACAAGATCATCGGTGCGGCAGGCTCTCACCCACTCGTTTACCAATGGCATTTCGATACCTTCACCCTTCCTCCCGGATCGACGCTCCTGGCCGAGTCCAAAGCCTGCCCGAGGCAAGCCTATAAAATTGGAGAAAAAGCCTACGGGTTTCAATTTCACCCAGAGGCCGATCATCAACTTGTCCATGAGTGGCTATCGATCGACGGCGTCGAGGAAGACGTCCTAGCAGTGCAAAAGATCCACGGAAAACGGACTGTCCAGGACGCGAATTCGCAACGGGCCTGGGCATTGAAAGGCGAGAAAGCGAGCCTGAAGATCACTGCCGCCATCAGTCAACTCTTCACGCTCCAACCGTATGGCGGCGTTTCGGACGGAACCTATGCGTCTTATGAAGCCTGGACCGCGATGCGAACTCCGCTGATCATCGAGTTCGAGGACTCCGAGGGGAAAGCCGTTCACCTGCGCGGTCACATCGTCACATTGCTCACCGTGCCGGATGGGGAATTCATCATCTTCAAGGAAGAAAGCACGGTTCTTTGGCCGATCCGGATGGATTACGTCACCAAAGTCATGCCAGCTTCGAGATGAAGATCCCGGCTGCTACCGACACGTTCAAGGACGTGACTTTCCCGCGCGGAGCGATCCTGCAAAGCATGTCGCAGTTCTCTTGAGTCAGGCGTCTCATACCTTTTTCCTCGTTGCCGAGAACCAGCAGCCAGGGGCGATCCCGTTCGATGGCGCTGAAATCCTGCCGAGCGTGCTCGGAGGTACCCAAGATCCAAAGGCCCTGCTTCTTCGCGATCTCCAGGGCTCTCTGGAGATTGATCTGAATCGCGAAAGGAACATCTTCGACCCCGCCTGAGGCGACATCGTAGACCGCGGCGCTCATGGGAGCCGAGCGCTCTTGAGTGAGGAGGATGCCTTGGACTCCGAAGAAGGAAGCTGTACGAAAGATCGCTCCCACGTTATGCGGGTCTTGAAGGCTGTCAAGAGCGATCCAAAGACCTCTTCCCCCCGCTCTCTCTGCCGCCCCTTCGAAAAGCGTCTCGACGGCGATGGGAGCTTTTTCCTTGATGACGGCCTCCGCGACGCTGGTCCTGCCTGCGTCCGCTCGAAGACCAGGAACCTCTCGATCGCGTCCCTTTCCAGCTCCGCGATCGCGGTCACGGGATTCACGAGGCGCGGATTGCCCAGTGAGGACCTTGATCCCCTTCTTGAGGGCCAGTCCGCCGATTTTTTCCCAATCGTCCCTGGGATTCGGGGGAAGGATCACCTGAAGCACGTCCTGGGGACGGGCTTCGATCGCCGCGAGGATGCTATGTGGGTTCTTGATGTGCAGGCTCACGCATCCTCTTTATCCCAAAGAGGCCGAATGACGCAGACAAAAAACCTCGGGGAGCCGAGAAGGGGGCGATCGCTACTGGGTTGAGGCCGAAAGGATCTTCATCTGGAGGTCCTTCAGCACAGACTCGACGACCCGACGAGGATCTGCGGCCTGGGTGAGGGGCCTTCCCATGACGATCGCATGAGCGCCATAAGCGCGAGCCTGCGCAGGAGTCATCACGCGCTCCTGGTC
>CAYNDM010000082.1:0-10286 GCA_964395265.1 uncultured Bacteriovoracaceae bacterium | reverse complement strand
ACTATCCGCTGCGGGGATACCAAGTATTCACGAGCCCGATGAAGGTGAATGAAAAGCTTTTAGAGGATTAGAATGGAAGAGACGAAGATCCCGCAAGGCAGCGAGCATATCCATATCCATCATGATCCTGACGACATCTGGGGAGAGTCCCGGGTCATCGTGAACGTCGGACCGACTCATCCGGCGATGCACGGAGCTCTTCGCACGGTCTGCAAGCTGAACGGCGAGACGATCGAGAAGTCCTATTCGGAGTTCGGTTACACGCATCGGGCTAAGGAAAAGCTCGGGGAGAACCGGACCTACCACCAGTGGATCGTCTATTCGGACCGGCTGAACTACTGCTCCGCGCTCATGAACAACGTGGGTTATGCCATGGCCGTCGAGCGCCTGATGGGTGTCGAAGTCCCCCCTCGCGCGGTCTGGATCCGAATGATGTGCGCCGAGATCGCGCGCGTCATCGATCACCTGATCTGCATCGGGATCAACGCCGTCGACTTGGGCGCGTTCTCGTTCTTCCTGTATGGGTTTCATCAGCGCGAGGAGGCGTACACGCTGATCGAAAAGCTCTGCGGAGCGCGGCTGACGACATCCTATACCCGCATCGGAGGTCTTCTCGCCGATGCGCCGGTCGGCTGGGAGAGAGAGGTCAAGGACTGGGTGGTTCGCACCCGTAAGGTTATCGACGAGATGGACCGGCTCCTGACGAACAACCGGATCTGGATCGATCGCACGGTCGGCGTAGGTGTTTTCGACAAAGAAATGTGCATGAAGTACAGCTTCTCCGGGCCGAATGCCCGTTCGGCCGGCATCGACCGGGATCTCCGAAGGGATCAGCCTTATATGTTCTACAAGGACGTCGAGTTCGATGTCCCGGTCGCTCAGAACGGCGACGTGTTCGATCGCTATCTCGTCCGTTTCGAAGAAATCCGGCAGTCGCTCAATATCCTCGCTCAATGCGCGGACAAGATCAAGAAAGGGCCGATCTGGAGCGAAGACAAGCGCGTTCGCATCCCTGATAAAGACGTCGTTCATAACTCGATGGAAGGGTTGATCCATCACTTCAAGTTCTTCATGACGGGATTCGATGTGCCGGAGGGCGAGGCTTACACCACCGTCGAGGCGGCTAACGGCGAGCTTGGCTTTTACATCGTGAGCAAAGGCGCTCCCCGCGCGCACCGCCTGCGAATCCGCGGGCCGTCGGTCTATCACTTCCAAGGATTGGATCCCATGATCCAAGGAGGAAAGATCGCCGATTTGGTCGCCTCGCTCGGAAGTATCAACATCATCGCTGGCGAGTTGGATCGCTGAGGCGGAAGGATCGGAATTATGGCGAAGGTTCTTTCTCAGAAATTTTACGACGCGATGGCAAAATTGGAGCCGCGCTACCCAACCAAAGTGGCGCTCCTGCTCCCTGCTCTTCATCAGGCTCAGGAGGAATATGGTTGGTTGCCTCCTGACGTTATCGAAGAGATCGGAGCGTATATCGGCATTCACCCGGCACAGGTGAAGGAAGTGGCGAGCTTCTACACCATGTACAACTTGAAGCCGGTCGGAAAGTACCATCTCAAGATCTGCACCAATGTCGCCTGCTGCTTGAGAGGGGCCGAGGGCCTGGTCGAGCATTGTGAAGAGCGCTTCGGCGTCCGTCGCGGAGAAACGACTCCGGACAAGAAATTCACGGTCGTGGAGGAAGAGTGCCTGGGCGCCTGCGGAACGGCGCCTGCGATGATGCTGAACGACGAATACCACGAAAACTTGGATATCCCGAAGCTGAACAAGCTTCTGGACAGCCTAAGCTGAGGAAACGAACTTGGAACAGCAACCAGAGACTTTATTCATTCAGCATTTCAATGATGAGTCCCGTCCGCTCGAATACTACCTCAAGCAGATGAATGGCTATCAGGCGGCCAAGAAGGCGCTTGCCATGTCCCAGGACGACATTATCAATGAGGTGAAGAAATCCAATCTCCGGGGCCGAGGCGGCGCTGGCTTTCCCACTGGTATGAAGTGGGGCTTCATCCCTAAGCAGTCCCCCAAGCCCAAGTACCTCGTCTGCAACGCGGACGAGTCGGAGCCGGGCACATTCAAGGACCGGGACCTCATGCGCTACACCCCGCACCTGCTGATCGAAGGCATGGTGATCGGCGGCTACGCCATCGGCGCGAATACCGGCTATATCTATATTCGCGGCGAGTACACGCGCGAGGCGAAACTCCTCAATAAGGCCATCGATGAAGCCTATGCCAAGGGATACCTGGGCAAAAACATCATGGGTACAGGCTTCGATTTCGACCTGACAGTCCATCGTGGCGCCGGAGCCTATATCTGCGGCGAGGAGACCGGCCTCTTGAACTCGCTCGAAGGAAAGCGCGGCGAGCCCAGGGTAAAGCCTCCGTTCCCGGCGCAGGCCGGAGCTTTCGGCGGCCCTACGGCGGTCAACAACGTCGAGACCCTTTGCGCGGTCCCCTTCATCGTCAGCAATGGCGGCGAATGGTTCGCGAAGCTCGGCAAGCTCGAGAAGTCGGGCGGCACCCGCCTGATCAGTATTTCCGGCCACGTTCGCAGCCCCGGTCTCTATGAGCTTCCTGCTGGCGGCTGCACGATTCGCCAGCTGATCTACGAGTATGCGGGCGGCATCCTGGATGGCAAGAAGCTCAAAGCCGTGATCCCGGGAGGCTCGTCCGCGCCGGTCCTCACGGCCGATGAGATCGACGTCGTCTACGATATCGAGCCTCTGATGAAAATCGGCACCATGATCGGGTCGGCGGCCTTGATGGTCGTGAGCGAGGACTACTGCCTCGTGAAGCTCTTGGCCCGCATCACGAGATTCTACGCGCATGAATCCTGTGGGCAGTGCACTCCTTGCCGCGAAGGCTGCAAGTGGATGGAAGACATCATCGAACGAATCGAGCACGGCCATGGCCACGAACAGGACCTGAATCTATTGCTCGATGTCGCTGACAATATCGGCGGAAAGACTCTTTGTGCCCTGGGCGATGCGGCTGCGGGGCCGGTTTCCAGCTTCGTAAAGAAGTTCCGAGCGGATTTTGAAGCTCATATCCGAGGTGGAAAATGCCCAAATGCATGATTGACGGCCGCGAGGTCGAATTCACACCAGGCGAGAACCTGATCGAGGTCGCGAAGAAGGCCGGGGTCGAGATCCCCTTCTTTTGCTATCATCCCGGCCTGAGCATCGTGGCCCAGTGCCGGATGTGCTTGGTCGAGATCGAGAAGATGCCCAAGCTGCAGACCGCCTGCTCGACCGCGCCCACCGATGGCATGGTCGTGAGCACGAAGTCCGAGAAGGTGAAAAAGGCACAGGCCGCGACAATGGAGTTTCTCCTGATCAATCACCCTCTGGACTGCCCGATCTGCGACAAGTCGGGCGAGTGCGACCTTCAGGATAACTCTTACAAGTACGGCAGCGCGTACATGCGCACGACTGAAGAGCGGCGGACCTTTGTTGATCTCGACATGGGTCCGGTGATCAAGAAGAACATGAATCGTTGCATTCATTGCACGCGCTGTATCCGTTTCGGAGAGGAGGTCGCCGGCATCCATGAGATGGTGGCGGTGATGCGCGGGAACAACACCGAGATCACAACGGTGGATGGCCGCCCTCTGGAGACCGATTACGCGGGCAATTATTCGGATATCTGTCCGACAGGATCGCTGACCCTGAAGGATTTCCGTTTCCGCAAGCGCGTATGTTTCCTGAAGAAGACCCCAACGGTCTGCGAAGGCTGCTCGCGCGGCTGCAATATGGAGATCCACCAGGACGCGAACGTGATCTATCGCTGCATGCCCAGGACCAATCTCGAGGTGAACAAGTACTGGCTCTGCGACGAAGGCCGGTTCAATTTCCACTATGTCCACGAAGCCAGCCGGGTGGTGGAGCCCGCCACTCAAGCCGAAGGCGGCTTGGCGATTTCGGAATGGGGAAATGCGATCGACTTCGCTAAAGGGGCATTGGCCGGCAAGAAGGTGGCCGTGCTCGTCGGTTCTGACCTGACGAACGAGGAGGCATCACTGCTTCTTCAGTTCATTCCCAAGCACTTGAAGGATGCCTCGATCCATCACTTCGGCACGCCGGGGATTCGTTCGGCCGCTGATGACGCTCCAGCCGACAAGATCCTCAAGCGAAAGAGCAAGACGTCGAACCTTCACGGGCTGGAAAAGCTGGGAATCAAGGGGTTTGATTCCCTTCCCTCTGGAACGCAGGCCGTTCTGGTCTTCCGTGGCGGCAGAGCCACTTTGCCGGAGCTCAAGGGCGTGACCAAAGTCGGCGTTGGGGTTTTCCAGAAGCCTGAGGTCGAGGACTACCTCGCGATCCTTCCTGGTGCGACTTTCGCCGAGAAGGACGGCACGGTGACGAACTTCGAGGGGCGCGAGCAGAAGTTCAAGCGCGCGATCATTCCTCCAGGGCAATCGAAGTACCTGTCAGAGGTCCTGATGATGTGGGCGAATCGCCAGACGTCCGGGACAGGAGTCGCGTAATGGATACTTTTGAGTGGATCATGCTGGCCGTGAAGGCCGGCCTCATCGTCCTGATTCTTCTGCACGTGGTTCCGATCATGGTCTGGGTCGAGCGCCGGGGTTCCGCGTTGATGCAGAACCGGCTTGGGCCAAATCGCGCGGGCCCGCTCGGGCTCCTCCACTCTCTGGCCGACGCGGTGAAGTTCTTCACCAAGGAAGATCCCATCCCGGGTCATGTGGACAGGTTCTATTACGTGCTCGCGCCACTGGTCTCGATCGTTCCGGCCTTCATGACTTTCGCGGTCATCCCGTTCGCCGGTCCCATTACGATCGACGGAAGAGAAGTGTACTTTCAGATCGCCAATCTGAATGTGGGCGTCATCTACATTCTTTCGATCACTTCTCTCAGCGTCTACGGGATCATCATGGCCGGGTGGTCGTCGAACAATAAGTACGCGCTCCTGGGAAGCCTCCGAAGCTCCTCCCAGATGATTAGCTACGAGCTTTCGATGGGGCTCTCGCTGATCGGAGTGATCATGATTTTCTCGACGGTCGAGCTTGGTCCGATGGTCGCCCAGCAAGGCGAGACGCTCTTTAAGCTCGGCCCGATCGCGATTCCGAAATTGGGTGTTCTGGTTCAGCCACTGGGTTTTCTGATTTTCATCACGGCGGTGTTCGCGGAGACCAACCGTCTTCCATTCGACCTTCCCGAGGGCGAGTCCGAGATCGTGGCTGGCTATCACCTTGAGTACGGCTCGATGAAGATGGCCCTGTTCTTCATGGCGGAGTACATCAATATGTTTGTCGCGTCGGGTTTGATCGCGACGTTGTACTTCGGCGGCTGGCAGATGCTGCCCGGGATGGATCTGTTGCATGAGGCTTTGGGCTTGAGCGGCATGGCCAGCGACTGGGCGAGGGTCGTCCTCCAATTCACGTCGTTCATGCTGAAGGTCGGTTTCTTCATGTGGTTCTTCGTCTGGGTGCGGTGGACGCTCCCTCGCTTCCGCTACGATCAGCTCATGGACCTGGGCTGGCGGGTCATGCTCCCTCTTTCGCTCCTGAATATCTTCGTGACCGGGGCGGCAATTTACTGGTTCAAGGTGAACTGAATTATGCTCGTCAAACAAAAGAAAAACTTCATCCAGAAGTTCTACATCGCTGAGGTCGTCCAAGGGCTGATGATCACGATGAAGAACATGCTCTTCCACAAGAAGGTCACGATCCAGTACCCGGAGGAGCGCAGAAACTATTCCGAGAGGTTCCGCGGCCAGCACTACATCAAAGCGACTAACGGTGTGGAGAACTGCACGGCCTGCATGCTCTGTCCGACGGTCTGCCCCGCGGAGTGCATTCATATCGAGGCGGGCGAAAGGCCGGATAAAGAGAAGTACCCGGCGAAATTCGAGATCGACGTTTTGAGGTGCTGCTTCTGCGGCATGTGCGAAGAGGCCTGCCCGAAAGACGCGATCAAGCTGAGCACCATCTACGAGATGAGTCAGTCACAACGCGAGGTCTACGAGAAGCCGTTCCTTCTCGAGCAGCGCGGAAACAAGTAAGGCGGGCCAAGTCATGACGATCCATCCGATCTTTTTCTATGTCTTCGCCTCGTTGGCGATCGGCTTTGCGCTGAACGTGATTCTCAAGAAGAACCCTGTTTCGAGCGCCTTCAGCCTGGTGATGGTCTTTTTCTGTTTCGCGGGCATTTACGCCGCGATGAACGCGCATCTGATCGCGGCGCTCCAGGTTCTGGTCTACGCAGGTGCCGTGATGGTTTTGTTCATCTTCGTGATCATGCTTCTGAAGGCGGATACCCAATCGTTCGACATGGTTCGTTCGAACGGAGCGATCCGGGCCGCCGCCGCCGTAGGCTGCGCGGCGCTTTTGGGGCTGATGGTTTACGTCTTCAAGGAAAGCCCACGCAATGCTCCCAAGGGGCTTTTTACCCAGGAGGCGATCGAGGCCGCTGGCGGCAACACCCGCGTGATCTCGGAGCTGATGTTCTCTGAGTACATCCTTCCCTTCGAGCTGACGTCGGCGCTGATCATGACGGGCATCGTGGGGGCCGTAGCGATCGCCAAGCGCAAGCTGGATCAACCTCGCGCCCGAGCAGGGAGGCAGAAATAATGGCTAACGTCGAGCCTTGTGTCATGCTTTCGTTCGCCTCGACCATCTTCTTCATCGGGTTGGCCGGCCTTCTTATGCGCCGGAACATCCTGATTATCTTAATGTGCATCGAGTTGATGCTGAACGCGGTCAATCTGACCTTCGTCATTTTCTCGAAGGAGCTGGCGCAGATGACCGGAGAGATGTCCGTATTCTTTATTATTGTGGTGGCGG
The DNA here is from genome assembly GCA_964395265.1 of uncultured Bacteriovoracaceae bacterium. Taxonomy (GTDB): domain Bacteria; phylum Bdellovibrionota; class UBA1018; order UBA1018; family UBA1018; genus CAYNDM01. The sequence continues at coordinate 3,473 of CAYNDM010000082.1, read as the reverse complement.
CGGCTGAGTCCGCCGTAGGTCTGGGACTGATCATATCGATGTTCCGGACGCTGAGAAGCGTCGATACGGATTCGATCCAGCTCTTGAGGGAGTGAGCCGATGATTTCTTTGATTCCTCTGTTTCCTCTGATTGGTTTCCTGATCAACGGCATCTGGTACGCTTTCTTCCAGGCCCCCCGGGGGTGCCGCAAAGCGGGAAGTGCGATCCCCGGCGTTATCGCCACCTTGGCGATTTTCGCCTCATTCGTGGTTTCCGTGGTCCTCTTCTTCCGCTTGCTTTCGATGCCTGAGGGTGTTCGCTCGATCTCCGAGAACCTCTTCTCCTGGATGAGCATCGGCCAGGCATTCAGCCTGGATATGGCGCTTCGGGTGGACAATCTCTCGACACTCTTCACTCTGGTCATCACGGGGGTCGGCACGCTCATTCATGTCTACTCCATCGGGTACATGAGCCACGACGCTACCCCGACCAAGTTCTTCGCGTACCTGAACCTGTTCTGCTTCGCCATGCTGATGCTGGTTCTGGGTTCGTCGCTCCCGATTCTCTTCCTTGGCTGGGAGGGCGTCGGTCTTTGCAGTTATCTGCTCATTGGCTACTGGTACACGGACGACGAAAAAGCCAGCGCCGGAAAGAAGGCGTTCATCGTCAACCGGGTCGGAGCCTTCGGATTCCTGCTCGGGATGTTCCTGATTTTCACCACCTTCGGCACGCTGGAGTTCGAAACCCTGCGATCGATCATCGGCCAGGCTGGCGGTTTGCCGCCTGGAGTGACCGAGGCCGCGGTGACGACGATCTGCTTGCTCCTCTTCGTGGGTTGCATGGGCAAATCGGCCCAGATCCCTCTTTATGTTTGGCTCCCGGACGCGATGGCGGGCCCGACGCCCGTATCCGCGCTCATCCATGCGGCGACCATGGTGACGTCCGGGATCTATATGGTGGCTCGACTGAACTATCTGTACAGCCTGTCGAGCACCGCGCTTCATGTCGTGGCGGTCATCGGCGCGTTCACCGCCTTTTTTGCCGCGACCATCGCGATCGCCCAGAGGGACATCAAGAAAGTCCTGGCGTATTCGACCGTATCGCAGCTCGGTTATATGTTCCTTGCGTGCGGTGTAGGCGCTTACGCCGCGGGCGTCTTTCATGTGATCACCCACGCGTTTTTCAAGGCACTGCTTTTCCTCGGGGCCGGCAGCGTGATCCATGGGATGCACGAGGAGCAGGACATCATGAAGATGGGGGGCTTGAAGGATAAAATGCCCAAGACCTGGATCACTTTCGCCGCCGGATGGGTGGCGATCTGCGGGATTGTCCCGTTCTCAGGTTTCTTCTCGAAGGACGATATCCTGTGGACGACGTTCAGATCTCCACACGGCTCCATCTGGCTCTGGGCTTTGGCGAGCCTGACGGCGGTTATGACCGCCTTTTATATGACTCGTCTCTACTCGCTCACCTTCTTGGGCAAGCCTCGTTTCAAAGAGGAGGCACCTCAGCATCACGGCAAGGTGGCTCATCATCCCGCTCATGGCGGAGGGCACGATGATCATAGCCATGAGCACGGCGGAGGGGTCCACGAGTCCCCGATGACCATGGTTCTGCCTTTGATGATTCTGGCGGTGTTGAGCACGATCGGCGGATTCATGGGAATCCCGCACGCGAGCTGGCTTGGCCACTGGCTGGAGCCGATCATTCCCCATCACCCGACTGCTCCAGGGGTCAACCCATCGATGGAATGGGTACTGATGGCGCTTGCTTTGGCTCTTGGGATCGGGGGGATCTTCGCCGGACTGACGCTTTACAAGGATCTGGGAAAAGCCGAGGCGCTCAAACGCAAATGGCCTGGATTGCATAAGGTTCTCGAGAACAAATGGTACGTCGATGAGATTTACGATGCGGTGATCGTCCGACCCATCAAGGCACTATCGGTCGCTTTATGGAAGGGTTTTGACGTCGCCATAATCGATCGGATCGTGTTGAGTTTTGGCCGGGTTTCGAATTGGACCGGGCAGACGGTACGGGTCATTCAGACGGGATCGATTCAGATATACGCGTTCGTGCTCTTGATCGGAATCGTCGTTTCACTGGGGTATCTCATTTATGGCTTGGTTTGATTCGCATCTTCTGTCGGTAGTCGTGTTTCTGCCGTTGTTCTGGGCGCTGGCGAGTCTGCTGATTCCCACGAGCAGCGAAGGCGGCAGAAGTCTGATGAAGGGTTTCTCACTGCTGGGATCGCTGGTCACTCTCGGGGTGTCGATCCTGGTTTATTCTCGTTTTCAAGCGCATGGCGCGGAATTCCAGCTCACGGAGCTGACGACCTGGATACCGGGCCTCGGGTCTTCTTATCATCTCGGTGTTGATGGTCTGAGCCTCTGGTTGATTCTGTTGACCACCTTTTTGACTCCGATCGTGGTCCTTGGGTCCTTTAGCGCGGTCGAAACTCGTGTGAAGGAGTATTACTTTCTCCTACTGACCCTCGAGACAGGGATGCTGGGCGCGTTCGTGGCTCTCGATATCTTCCTTTTTTATGTGTTTTGGGAGCTGATGCTGATCCCTATGTACTTCCTGATCGGCATCTGGGGAGGCAAAGAGCGGATCTATGCCGCGATGAAGTTCTTCATCTACACGATGGTGGGATCGCTGCTGATGCTGGTCGCGATTTTTTATCTCGCTTATCAGCACAAGATCCAGTTCGGAGAGTTCTCGATGGCGGTGACCGATTTGTACCGCCTTCAGATCCCCGGCGGAGGGTGGGCATCCCCGCAGTCCCTGCTCTTCTTGGCTTTCTCGCTCGCATTCGCGATCAAGGTGCCTTTGTTTCCTCTTCATACTTGGCTTCCGGATGCCCACGTGCAAGCGCCGACCGCAGGTTCCGTTATCCTGGCCGGGATCTTGCTGAAGATGGGGGGATACGGGTTCATTCGCTTCGCGTTTCCGCTCTTTCCACAGGCAGTGGCCGAGTTTCAGCTCCCGTTCCTAATCCTGGGGGCGATCGCTATCGTCTATGGCGCCTGGGTTGCGACCGTTCAGCCGGATATCAAGAAGCTCGTGGCCTACTCCTCAGTCAGTCATATGGGGTACGTGATCATCGGCCTCTTCTCCCTGAACGCGATTGGGGTGACCGGGTCGATTTACCAGATGCTGAACCACGGGATCTCCACTGGTGGGCTGTTCCTGCTGGTCGGGATGATCTACGAGCGCAGGCATACTCGCGAGATCTCGGACTTCGGGGGCCTCACGCGGGTCATGCCTTGGTACGCCATCGCGTTGATGATCATGACGCTTTCATCGGTGGCTCTCCCGGGAACGAACGGCTTCATCGGTGAGTTCCTGATTCTGCTCGGAACGTGGGTGACCCACCCTGGCATCGCGGCGATCAGCGCCCTGGGCGTGATTTTCGGAGCCGTCTACATGCTCTGGATGTTCCAGCGGGTAATGTTCGGACCGATCACACACAAGGAGAACGAAGCTCTCCAGG
>CAYNDM010000081.1:0-10298 GCA_964395265.1 uncultured Bacteriovoracaceae bacterium | reverse complement strand
GTCTTGAGCAGGACCTTCAGCCAGTCCGGCATATTGCATAGGACTTGCTCGAAGACCGGCCCCGAGATTTCCATGAGCTCGCACTCGGTCAGGGCCTCACCCGAAGCGGAACGGGGATTGCCGTCCAAAAAGGCCAGCTCGCCGAGAATCTGTCCTGCCCGAACCGTGTCGATCTCGATTGCGGAGTCGCCCTTCTTCTTGAAGATACGGATCATCCCGTTCTTGATGAGGTACATCGCCCGGGAGTTCTCTCCCTCGGCGAACAGAAGCTCGCCTTTCTTCAGCCTCCGGATCGAGGCCGTCGGATTGGCGGCGGCTTGAGGTGGCTTTTGAGCGGGTAAGGCCATCTTCCTCTCGTTACTTGCTGGTCATTTCCCAGCTACCATCCCAATCGGCATTTGGAGGGTTGAGTTTGAATTCTTTGCAGCGCTCGATGTACATCGCGCAGGGACCGTCCTGAGTGTCATCGGATTGACGGAGGAGCTCGTTCGCGGAGGTGAATTTCGCGATTGCCTCGTCCCATCGCTGGGCCAAATAGGCGTGGCGGCCTTCTTCGAAGATCTCGAGGCCTTTGGGCGAGTAGTCGCGCTCCAGGACTTGGATCAGCTCCACTGCCTGCTTCTTGCCCTTCACTTTGACGAAATCAAGCACGCGGTGGGGAGGTTCGCTCTCTCCCGAGCTCTTGATCATGTCGAACGTGAATCGGGAGGTCACGATCCCCGCTCCGTAGTACTTGGTCAGCCCCTCAAGGCGCGAGGCCAGGTTCACATGATCGCCGATCACCGTGTATTCGAAAATGCGCTCCGAACCCATGTTGCCGACGTTCACTGGGCCCGAGTTGATCCCGATGCCGATCGAGACGTCTACGCCGTACTGGCTTTTGAACCTGGCCTTGTGCTCATCGAGGGCCCTGAGCATCTTGATGGCCGCCTTGCAGGCGTTCGCCGCGTGCTTGGGTTGATCGAGCGGTGCCCCCCAGAACGCCATGACCGCGTCGCCGATGTACTTGTCGAGAGTTCCTTCGTTGTCGAAGACGATGTCCGTCATGATGCCCAGGTAGTCGTTCAGGAACTGGGCGAGTTTCTTCGCGTCGAGCGTTTCGGAAAACGTGGTGAATCCCCGGATATCGGAGAAGAGGATCGTGAGGTTACGTTTTTCCCCGCCTACGGAGAGCTTGGTGGGATCCTTGAGGATCGAGTCGACGATGGCAGGGGCGACGTACTTGGCGAAGGCGCCTCGGATGAATTTCTTGTTGCGCTCCTCGAGCACGTACTTGGCCGCCAGAGTCAGGACAAAAATAGTGAAGACCTCGATATAAAGGAGGCTCGTGTTCCAGTTGATGTTGTTCTCGAAGAGGATTTTGAGGTCGATGACTCCCATGGCTCCCATCGAGAGGATGAAGAGCAGCAGCGCTGGGACGGATTCAAGTCTTTCGGTGAGGTAGGCGAAGAGAAGGGCCCCGACAGTCATGAGCAAAAAAAGCCAGATGGCGCGGGTGGCTCCGGAGCCGTGGGTGAGCATGTCTCCGGACAGGAGATTGTCCAGAATGTTGGCGTGCCCTTCCACCCCGGGGGTGTTTTCGTCGAACGGGAACGCCCGCATGTCGAACGCGGCCAGCGCGGACACCCCAATGAGCACGATGGCGTCCTTCATCGTTTCGCGCGCATCACGAACCTCCGCGGCGATCGCGCGGGTGGCCGTGCCGGGCTGCGCCGGGAGAACCGAGAGCTTCGGGCTCTCTCCCATCAGTTCCGAGGCCATGACGTAAGGAAACGTATAGCTCGGGCCCCTGAAATTGATGTCCATGGCTCCCACCGGGCTGACGGGAACGGCTCGGCCGGACTTGGCGAATTTCAGTTTCTCGACTTTTCCGTTCTTTCCGAACGTGATGTCGAGGTTCTCGCCCAGGATGGTCTTGGCCATGGAGAGGGCCAATGAGGGAAAGACCTTTCCATCGGAGGTGACCAGCAGGTTGGTCCTTCGATTCACTCCGTCGGAGTCCGACCAGGTGTTGAAGTACCCGGCATGCTTCGCGACGGCGTTGAAGTCGAGGATGTTCGAAAGAAACGAGAAGACCGTGATCAACGGCGTCCTGCTATGATCCAGATACTGGCCGCCGTTAACGCTGTCGTACGTGAATTTCTCGAACTGCGGGGGAATGAAGCTTTCTCCTTCGGCCGGCTTGGTGGGGCAGATCGACGGAGGATCATAGGCGGGTTGGCAGAAGGCTTCGGCCGCCCAGCCCAGCACCAGATTGTCCCTGTACGCCGCGATCACTTTGGACATCTGGAAGTCGTTGCTGAACTCGTCCAGCAAGTGACCCATTTTGTTCTGCTTCAGATGCTCTTCGAGGTCGGAGTTGGCGACCTGCTCGCGTTCGCTGAAGACGATATCGAGCCCGACGTATTTGGCGCCGGCGAGGAACGACTGGTAAATGAGATAGCTGGTTTTGTCGCGTCCCCATGGCCATCTTCCGATCTGACGGATCGACTCGTCGTCGATGGCGACAATCACGATTTTGTTTTTGGGTTTGATCTGGCCTCTGAGCTTGAATTTCCAGTCGGTGAATTTCCCTTCGAGGGATCGGAGCGAGGGGAATACGCTTTCCCTGAGTATCTGCCGCTTGAGATCGCCTGACGTGCCGCTTTCATAGATCCAAAGTCCGGCGGTGAAAAGCATCACGACCGGAACCTGAAAGAGCCATAACTTGGTCTTCATCCGTTTCCCTCTATCCAGCGCATCAATAGCGCGAGCGCGAACCCGGCCAGGATTCCGATGGCGAGCGGGCCAAAACCCTTTTTCAACCTAGGGCGTCGGTTCGATTCGACGTTTTCCGGCGAGTCTGCCATAGCGGCGTTATCGGCATTTCGCGGACTGACCTTGAAGGTCTGTGATCTTGAAGGTCGATCCGAGGGATTCGCGGCGCGGCGCTCAGGCGGCTCGCTTTTAAATGGATAATATTGAAAAGTTCTGGAATTGACGCTGATCCGCTGAGGTCAGAGGGTGGTATGGTGGGAGCGTGGATTCCTCGCGTCTGAGCAGTTTCTATCGCGCTGCTACCGAATGGCCCAAGAACGAGGCTGACCTCGCCTTTTTGTCCGAAAAGGTCAGGAAGCTCCTCGATTGTCCGGTCGTGTTCATCTGGGTGCCCAGCTTGGGCTCCAGAATGGCGGGCTTTCAGGGTACGGATGATTCCCTTCCCGGGTCTTTCGGCTTGGTCCTGCAGAGACAGGCTCGGCAATTCGCGCTCGATTCCACGAAAAATCCCGTTCGAAAAGTCAGATTGGCGAGCGAAGCCAACCTCCTGCGGGACGGGACGCGTCTTGACCATCTGACGGCGGCTCCGATCCTGACCGAGCAGGAATCCTCCCAGCGGGACGCGGGATGGGTGATCAGCGTATCGGACCAACCCCTTTCGCCCCAGGCTGAGATGGCGCTCGTGGCGGCGGCGGAGCATCTCTCGAGCCTGGCTCTCATCGCGAAGATCGAGAAGGCGATCTCTCAGAGAGATCAGTTTCTCTCGATCGCGAGTCATGAGCTCAAGACGCCGCTCACCTCGATTTACGGGATTCTGCAGTTGCAAGAGCGCCTGATGCGCCCGAAGGAGGGTGAGAAGCTGAGTCCGGAGCAGGAGCGCCAGTATCAGTTCTTCAAGATGGTGATTCGCCAGACCGAGCGCCTCAACGATCTGATCGACGATCTGTTGGATGTGTCGCGGATCCACAACGGCAGGTTCATGGTCGAGCCTTCGGATGTCGAAGTCGCTTCGATCCTTCGCGAGGCGATCAATTCGCGCCTGGGGGTCATTGCCAAGGAGGCCGGCGTGGACCTTCACGTGGATGCGCCGGAGTCCCTGACTGCTTGGGTAGATCCCGTTCGATTCGAGGAGGTCGTGACGAATCTCGGAATGAACGCGATCCGGTTCTCGCCAGAAGGCGGGATGGTCTGGGTGCGGCTGCGCGAGGACGAAGGTGGGATTGTTTTGAGTTTCAGGGACCAGGGACCCGCGGTTCCCGAAGCCGATCGAAGTCGGATTTTCGAGCCTTTCGAGCGCGCCCAGAGGACTAGTCGCCTGGGCGGCTTGGGTCTGGGGCTATTCATCTCGCGGCAGATCGCGCAGCTTCATGGCGGCAACGTGACCTTGGTCGAGAGTCTCCCGGGAAAAGGCAATCTCTTCGAGGCCCGATTTCCCGGAAAGCGGCGTAATCGAGCGAGTGCTTAGTCGCGCATAGGATTTAAGCTCTTTTTTCTGACGCTCTCTGATGCGGTGAGCATCGAAAATGACCCGGGCGCTTATTTCGTCTTTTTCGGCAGGAAGCCATAGACCAAGCACGCGACCATCGAGCCCCAGAAGATCCAGAAGGATGGACTCGAGGCGGAATGGAAGTCCACTCCCGGGAACTTGAACCCGTCAATGACGAGCTTCAAGCCGATCACGAGCACCAATAGATAGGCGGTGCGTTCGAAATTGGGGAATCGGTGCAGGATCTTCAAGAAGATCGTCGCGGCGAACCGCATGAGGATGACGCCGAGGAAGCCGCCGGTGAAGACGACCCAGAACTTGTTGGATAGAGCGACGGCCGCCAGGATCGAATCCACGGCAAAGGCGATATCTGTTAGCTCGATCATGATGACCACGCGCCAGAACTGGCCGCGGATGGGCTTGGGGGCTTCGTCCGAGTTGGGCGCTTCGCCTTTGATGAAGTGCTTGAGCGCGACGAAGATCAGGTAGCCGCCCCCCACGAACTTGACCCAGACCCACTTCATCAGGAAGGTCACCATTCCGAGTGCCGCCAAGCGGAAAACAACGGCGCCCAGCAATCCATAGGTCAGAGCCTTTTGTTGCTGCTCTTTGGGCAGCGCGCGCGCGAGCAACGCGAGAACCAGAGCATTATCGATCGAGAGAATTCCCTCGAGAAAGACCAGAAAACCGATGACGACCAGATCCTGGGAGGTAAATGGCATGTGCGGCAGAATAGCCGCGCCCGGAGGATTTCGCCAGTACGGTTTGAATCGGGAGTGGCTTGCGAGAGGTGGAGGTGGGCGTTACCTGGGGCGAGGATTGTGTACGACCTTGGGCGGCCACATCAAATCGATTTCATTGTAGAACTATTGATACAGTGATTTAGAAGGCCGGTTTCTTTTTCCTCTCGGTGTTATGGACCGCCAATATCGCTCTCGGCGCTTTGTCGGCCTAAATCATCGACCTGCCCGCCTGCCCGTTGGCTCCTATCTGCCGGAGGTCGCGAAAAGCCTGGGCATTTATCGAAGCCAGCTCCATGCCAGCAGCCCGGATCACGAGCGCGAGATCGAGGAGCTTCAAGGCCGTATCAATCGACTCAAGGAATTCGTAGCGACTTACGGGCAGGACCCAGACAGCATCACAAGGCTCGAAGAGGACGAGAAGCGTCTTTTGGCCAAAAGGGAGGTCAAAGCCGCAGTGGATAGCATCAACCGGAGTGTTGATGAGGTGATCCGTCAGATCTCTTCGTCGGAGATGCATTTTTATGTGAACAGCAGAGATAAGCAGATGTTCGAGTTCAATATCCTCAGGACATTCGTGCAACATCCCGCTCTCTCGACTTCATATGTCTCGTTGCCGGGTCGCAACGTCGAAATGGCCGCAACCCCGGTCACGCAGCTGGAGTACTTCTTGGAAATGGGCGACAATCCATCCTACTTTAAGACGCGCGGGGATTGCGGGGAGGAGTATCTGGAAATCAATGAGGTTGGGATCTGTCCGAATCATCCGGTTGAGCGTGTTTCCTGGGCTCAGGCCGAGGAGTTCGCCAAATCGCTCAATGATCGGGGAGGGAAGTATTCCTATCGTTTGCCTACGAGGGAAGAGTGGGACCAGGCAGCGGGGGGGCTAGCGGTCCTGACCAGAGCGGGCCAGTCCTCTCCGGATTTCGAAGCCGTGGCATGGTACAAAGGCAATTCTGAGGAGAAGCCGCATCCTGTCCGCAAGAAGCAAGCGCTCCCCATTGGCGTTTTCGATCTGTATGGAAATGTCTGGCAGTGGGTGAAGGATGCTGCCCCCGACGGCGTGGATGAAGCAGGAAACAAGTTCCCTATGCGCTATTTGAGAGGTTGCAGTTATGGAAACGAGGCTTCTCAATGCGCTTCTTCGACCGAGAACTATCAGCACAGGGACTTGGCTTGGCACGATATCGGTTTCAGGCTGGTGAGAACGCCAAAGACCAAATAATCCTGATTAGCTTTGGAGTCAGAACCGAAGGTGACTCCCCAAGGTTCGAAGGGCTTGAATTTGGTGAGCCGTGATGGACTCGAACCATCGACCCTCTCATTAAAAGTGAGATGCTCTACCGACTGAGCTAACGGCTCGTAGAAATCGAGAAAATCGGAAGTACCAAAGACTCAGGCAAAGCGCAAAGTAAAATCGTACTTCACGATTTTTTGAAGGGATCCTGGATCACCAGGGTTTCTTCGCGGCCGGGGCCCGTGCTCATCAGGACGATGGGTACTCCGAGCTCTTTTTCGATGCGCTGCATGTAGCTCTGAAGATTCTTTGGCAGGTCCACCACGCTGCGAGCTGGCTTCGGGATCTCATCCCAGCCGGGAAGGGTTTCGTAGATCGGCTCGACACGCTGAAGGTCCTCTCCCGAAGAAGGGAGATGCTCCAGGATCTGGCCATCCAAGCGGTAAGCGACGCAGATGCGGATTTCTTTCATTCCCTGAAGCACGTCGGCCTTCATCAACGCGATGCCGGTCAGCCCATTGACCTCGGTCGCATATCGGGAAGCGACGATATCGAGCCATCCCACGCGGCGAGGGCGTCCCGTAGTCGCGCCGAACTCGGCTCCGACCTTGCGAATGCGCTCAGCGGATTCTTTTTCAGTCTCCTCGATCTCGGTGGGGAAGGGACCCGTGCCGACGCGGGTCGTGTAAGCCTTCATGATCCCGATCACCGATTGGACGGCATGAGGCCCGACACCGGCTCCGGTGAACGCTCCTCCGGTGACGGTATTCGAGGAGGTAACGTAGGGATAAGTCCCATGGTCCACATCCAAGAGAGTGCCTTGGGCGCCTTCGAAAAGGATCGGGCGCTGGCTCTTGAGCGCATCCACCAGAAGAGTGCGAACATCCGCCACGAAGGGGCGGAGTCGCTCTCCGATCTTCAGGCAATCCTCGTAAAGCGGCTCGAGCTCGATGGAGTCCGCGCCGAAGTGGTGCTTCAACAAGACGTTCTTTTCGGCGATCGCGGTCTGAAGCTTGGAGCGCAGGATATTCGGCCTTAGGAGATCGATGACCTGAATCCCGCGCCGGGCGACCTTGTCCTCGTAGGCGGGACCGATGCCCCGTACCGTGGTTCCGATCTTCCCACCCGCTGCGTGCTCCTCGCGCAAACGATCCAGCACTCGATGGTAGGGAAGGATCACGTGAGCGCGCTCGCTGACGCGAATGGCGTGGTGGGGATCCGTCGTGAAGGCGCCGCTTTGCTGAAGCGATTCGACTTCCTCAAAAAACACGATCGGATCGAAGACGACCCCGTTCGCGATCAGGCAGATTTTGCCAGGATGCAGAATGCCGCTCGGAATCAGGTGAAGGACGGTCTTCTTGCCATTGACCACCAGGGTATGACCGGCGTTGTTGCCCCCCTGATATCGGACGATGTAGTCCGCTTGAGAGCTGTAGAGATCTACGACCTTGCCCTTGCCTTCATCGCCCCACTGGGCGCCGACCACACAAACGTTCATAGGGCGCCACCATCGCATAGATAGGACGAAAATGCATTCTTTTGGCGGGGCAGAGTCGCACGGACCGAGTCCCAGGCCAGGGAAGCCGAGTCCGGGCTAAGGAGATTGAGTCAAGAGCTCCTGAAGAACCGATCGGGTTTCCGATGGCGTCGCGGGATTGTCGGCGATCGTCTGCAGTAGCGCTCCGATTTTGCGAGCGGGGACGGCATAGGAAAGCTCCTTCCAAATCGCTTCGTCGCCCGTCCGGAAGAGCTCGTCCAGAAGCGTCGAATCCTGGACTTGGCTTGATTTCGGAATCCGCCCAGTCCAAATGATCCCGACAACTTGACCGGTCGCCCGATCCACCATGGCGGATCCTGAGTCGCCATGCGAAACGTCGCATCCATTCGCGAATGACCAGGCGCGATAAGGGGCTGGATTGAAATCATCGGGATCTCCCATGAAGCGAAACTCATCCTGCCCCGAGAAGACCTTGCAATCGGAATCCTGATTGGCCACAAGCCTGCGCATCGGATTATTGGCGACGCCGAAGCCGATCGTGAGGAGTTCTTGTCCCGGATAGATCGGGGCGTGGAAGGCGAAATTGCCCGCGACGCGAGCCAGTTTGAGTTCGTCTTGGGCGCCACTCATTTCGATCGTAAAGAGCGCTAGATCGATATCACTCCAACTCCCAAAGAATTTGGCGCAGCGTGCATTCACTCCCAGGAGAGGGAATTGGATGGTCTTGCCGAGACAGCTCGAGGAACGCGGAAAAACGTGGTGATTGGTGGCCATGACGTGATGGCCTGCGAAATGACCCAGGTAAAAGGCCGTTCCCCCTCCTGCCTTGGCGGTGGCCAAGGCGGCTCTTTTGAATGTCTCGGGGGCCGCCTCGAGGTCGGCGGGCGTGACAGGGACCTTCCCCCATTCGCTGCCGAGTCGGTAGCGATCATCAAGGACCAGCGAGCGAAGATCGGAGCTGGATCCGTTTAGCGGTAAGCGAAGCGCTTCGATTGGAAGAACCGTCGCTGCGTATGTCGAACCAGAAACGAAGAAGGCGAATGCCCAAACGAGTCTTTTCATGAATCCTCCCGAGAGGGAGGGGTAGTACGCGGCTGACGACTCGTCAAGAAGTGCTTACGAAGGCAATTCGCTCCGCTGTCGCGCCAGAAAGAGGCCGGGAGGAAGCCGGAAGAAAAGCGTCCTTCCGGGGCTGTGCCCGGATCGGCCCCGCTGACGGGTTTGTCGATCGAAAGTGCTCTCTAGAATCCGAATGAAACCAGGATCGAGGTATCGATGGCGTTCCCGTCGACAGTGATCCCGCTCTTCTTGGCCGGGAGGTAGCGATAGCCGACATGGGGTTTGATCGCGAGCAAAGGTCCCATCGAGATGGAATAGCCAAGGCCGGCACCGAAACCAAGCGCGAGCTCGGATGAACCCGAAGCATAGCTGAACTTGTCCAAGCCGATCCGGCCATCGACGAAAAATCCCGTCAGGGGAAGCCCGACCCTCGCGATCGCGCCGAAGAAGATCATGCTCGCGCTCGGCAACTGATCCTTGCCGGTCATGCGATTGTAATCCAGGAATCCCCCGACCTCGAAGACGTCATCAAGCCCGTAGGTCATCTCGGCTCCGAGAAGCAGGCCTGGGGATTTCAATCCGCTGAACGCGGCATCATTGGTCAGGAAGCTCGTTCCGCCATTGAGAGTGAGCGTGACCGCTTCAGAAGGCGAAGCGAGCAGCCCAACCGCCATGAGAGCGCCTGCGACGAAAATCCGGTGTAACTTCATAACTTTTCTCCTTCTCACTATCTCAGTATTCTTGCCTGCCATCGGCCTGGATGCAAGATGTTGAGGAGCGAATAGTCGAGCCCGGAGTTCGGAGCCCGAGTCAGCTTTCGGCGAAAGTGCGGAGGGCCGCGCCCACCCCTTTTCCGTAATCCACTGGGTAGCCGAGCTCGTTCAGGACCAGCTAAAGGCAGGCGATCCCAGTCGTGATATCGAACTTGTCGCAGTAACCGAAATGAGAGAGGCGAAAGATCTTTCCTTCGAGGTCGTCTTGCCCGCCTGTGATCGTCACTCCGTATTTGTCCCGCATCGTTTTTGGGATCGTCTTGCCGTCCTTGATGGCAGCCGGGACCTTGACAGCGGTGACGGCGCTCGAAGGCGATTTTTTCGCGAGGACTTCCAAGCCCAGGGCTGTCACCGCGTTTCGCGTGGCGCGCGCCAGGAGCTCGTGGCGCTTGAAGACGTTGTGCAGGCCTTCGTCCTTGATCATGCGCAGGCTTTCTTGGAGTCCTTGGATCAGCGAAGTCGCCGGAGTCCAAGCGGTCTGATTCTTGGCCTGAGCTTTGCGTTCCTTGCCGAGATCGAAATAGAAGCGGGGAAGATCGGAGCTCTCGGCGGTTTGCCAGGCTCTCTCGCTCAGGGCGATGAACGCCAGACCCGGAGGGATCATGAATGATTTCTGGGAGCCGCTGATCAGGACGTCGATGCCCCATTCGTCCATGGGAAGATCGAAAACACCGGCCGCGGTGATCGCGTCGCAGACGCTGAGCATTCCAGCCGTTTTGGCGATTTTGCAGATCTCCTGCGTGGGCAT
>CAYNDM010000080.1:4171-10328 GCA_964395265.1 uncultured Bacteriovoracaceae bacterium | reverse complement strand
GCCTCTTTCCGCGAGGGCATCGCCCGCACGATCCGCGAGGAACAGGGCCATCTGCGGCTCTACCTGGAGCGAATGCGGGAGCTCGGCGTGGACTTTGGCGACCTCCCGGTCAGCGATTACTTCTGGAACTCGATGAGCGGGATGAAGAGCCCGCTCGAGTTCGTCACTCAGATGAGCTTGACGCTCGAGCAGGCGAACCTCGATTTCTCGTTTTTCTATCAAAAAGAGATGGAACGCGTCGGCGACTTGAAGACAGCGTCTATCCTGGAGCGGGTCCTGCGGGAAGAGATCGGGCATGTGAAACATGGACTGATCTGGTTCAATCGCTGGCGCGGCGAGGCGCCCCAAGAGTCCGAATGGGAGGCTTACTGCAGGCTTCTCCCTCCTCCGATGACTCCCCGTCGGGCCAAAGGCATGATCTTCTGCCTCGAAGCCCGCAGGCAAGCAGGCCTCAGTGAAGATTTCATCCGCGAGCTCGAGCTCTATGGCGGCTCTCGGGGAACTCCTCCCGTCGTCTGGCAATACCGGCCCGAGTGCGAGCTATCCGTGGCGCGAGGCAAGCCCGGGCACTCGCAGTCCGCTGCAGCCGATCTCCTGAGCCGCGACCTCGAGCATGTCCTCCTCTTCGCCGCGAAAGACATGGACGTGCTTCTCGTGGATGAGCGTCCCAGCGCTGAATGGGTGCGCACGATTCGCTCGGCGGGAATCGCGACGCCGGAGTTTCTGCCTCGGACGGGGACGCCGTCGGAGCTTCTTCGCGAAAGAAAGCTCGGGGGCGTCGAGCCCTGGGGCTGGAGCCCCGAGACCTTTTCGGATTACCAACCCCTCCGTGACCGACTGGTTCGGCTGGACGGCGCCAACGGCGAATGGCTCCAGGGAGTTCTCGCGAAACCGGATTACGAGAGCACTGGGTTTTCACGGTTCTTCTCCAAAGATTGGAGCGCCCGATTCTACCGTCAATGGCTCGCGGATCATCCGAACTGCCACTCCGCTTTCGATGGGCTCTTCGCCACGAGCGAGATCGCCAGCACCTGCGAGCAAGCGGTTGCGGTCACCACGCGCCTTCTCGAAAGCGGGCCGGTCCTGATCAAAGCGCCCTTCGGGACATCCGGCACCCAGAACAAACGCGTTCTGCGGTCACGCGAGCTTTCTGGCCCGACCGGAGGATGGATCAGAAACGTCATCCAGTCCCAAGGCAAGATCGTCATCGAAAGATGCCTGGACAAAGTCTGCGATCTTTCCATGCAAATGGATATCCGCCCCTCTGAAATTCGCCTGCTTGGGGTTCGGCGCTTTCTCGTCGGTCCCAGGCTCGAATACCGGGGGGCGCTCCTGGGACAGAAACTTCATGGGTTCGACGCCGACCTTCGCAGATTCTTGAAGGAAGAGGCTCTGGAGCACTGGAAAAAGCTTGCGCTCGCGCTCGGCGAATCGCTTCAAAAGTCCGGGTATCGGGGCCCCGCCGGCATCGATGCGTTGATCTGGAAGGACTCGGACGGATCGCTTCGCCTCAAACCGCTGGTCGAGCTCAACCCAAGGTGGACGATGGGACGCATCGCGCTTGAGATCGAAAAGCACGTCCTACCCGGTGTTCGCGCCGCATGGCTCTTCGTGCCCCTGAGCGAAGTCACGGCGTCGGATTGGACTCGCCTCGAAGCCGAGCACCCGTTGAAGATCGCTCAAACCGCGGGAGGCCCACGAGTCGAGAGCGGTCTCATGTTCACGACGGATCCATCCCAGGCGCGGAAGGTCCGCACCGTGCTAGCGGTAGGCGCTCACTCCTGCGACGCGATCCAAAGCCGCCTCAGCCCTCTCCCCTAAGTGCCCATCCGATCCCGTACGCAATCGCAGCCGCGACCGCGCCAACAGCGAACGTGACCATGCCAGAGCGCCACCAAGGCTCGATGGACCAGCGGCTCTTCATCGAGCCGATCAGGAAGAACACCAGCCCGGTCAGGATGACGGCCCAGGAGAATGCCTCGCTCGCCCCAAGCACGAACGGAATCAAAGGTACAGCGCCGCACAGCAAGAATGAGAGATAAGTCGCGGCTCCCGCGAGCCACGGAGAGCGGATGGATGCCGGTAAGCCATACTCCTCCGTCAGCATGAAGCGCACCCATCGGGCCTTGTCGCGAGTCAGCGCCTCGACACCTTCCTGAAGCGCCTGCCCCGAGAAACCCTTCTCCCGGAGAATCTGCCTCACTTCCTCACGCTCTCCCTCCGGAAATTGCCGCACATGCCGCCGCTCCAGGTCCTCGAAGTGCTCGAGCTCATGATGCTCCGCTCGCGTTCCCAGGTAGTTACTCGCCGCCATCGAAAACCCGTCGGCGATCAGGTTCGCCAGTCCCAGGATCAGAATGGTTCTCGAAGGCAATTGCGCGCCCACCACTCCCGAGACGATCGCGAAAGTGGTCACCGCACCGTCGATCCCCCCATACACCCAATCGCGCAGGTAACTGTGCTTGGGGCCGGACCGCAAGCGTTCGCGAATTCCTTCGGGAGTGTGATCATGCTCCATTTCCCGACGTTAACTTGAGGTCGAGGCCGATTTCAACAGGACCTTGACCCGAGTTCCCGACACAGGGCCCACTTCGCTTTCGACGCAAATGCCCCCGCCAAACTCCGAAGCCACTGACTTCGCCAGCGGAAGCCCGAACCCACTCCCCACTTCGCCGGCCGTTCCGACGCGGCAGGTGTCCGTTCCACCCTCGAAAAGCCGAGACAGAAGCTCCTGAGGGATGCCGACCCCAGTGTCCCGCACTATGAGCTCGACCAGATCGCCCTCACGCGCGCAGGTGACTCGAATCTCGCCTCCTTCGGGAGTGAACTTGATCGCATTGAGAAGCAGGTTCCCGATCAAAGTATGGCTCAACGCAGTGGGCTCGGCCAGTACCCAGGGACTCGAATCGCCGCGCGGAATCTCGTTCACCCAGCGCAGTCGCTTCTGGGCGATGCGCCCATGAAACGGAAACACGGCCTCCTCGACCGCAGTCGCCAGATCGACCGGTTCAAGCTTCGGCGGACGCTTCTCCGTATCCAATGCCTCCATGGAGCGCACGTACTCGAGGATCGCCTTCTGCTGCAAAGCGGCTCTCAAGACAGGCCTCCAGTCCTCCGAGGCGCTTCCCATTACGCGGGCCTGCGCGTGCGCAAGCACGATGGTCAACGGGTTCCTGAGATCATGGCAGATGAGATGAACCAACGCTCGAAGCTGATCCGTCTCCCGGGCCTTCCGCTCCGCCAGCTCCTTCTCACGTTCCAGCTCGGTAAAGCGAACGGAAAGCCCCAAAGTCAACACGATCATCTCGCACATCGACCCGGTCGCCAATACGAATTGGGATACCAATCCCGGATCCCGAAGCACTGAATATTTGATCGCGAAATGGATGACGACCGCTCCTAGAAGGACTCCCCACGACGCCAAATAATAGAGCGCCGGCCTGAATCCACGCCGAAGGACTACCCAAGTGGTAACGATGATGAAAGCCATCGCGAATACGATGCCGGCGTCGGTCAGATAGCCTATTGCCCCGGAATGGCGCTCGAAAAACGGAGTCACGTTGATCAATGCCGTGATGGCGAAGAACCACATCAGCCATTGAGTCATGCGGTCCAAATTCTGAGTGGTCACCTTCAGGCGCAGATAGCTGCGCTCGAGATTCAAACCTGCGAGTACCGCGACGCACGCCAACGCTCCTAAGTACCTGGAGGTCGCGTAGGGTGAGGGAATGATCTGGTCCAACCACCCGTTGTGAGCTCCGATCACCGCCCCGACCGAGAGCGAGAACCAAAGATAGGTCAAAAACGATCGGGAACGGGTCACCACGAACAAGGCCAGGTTCAAGAGAAACACCGCACCCCAGACCCCCAGGTAGACGCCGAGGATCGTTTTCTCGTGACGGACCGACCTGAGCGCGCTTTCTTCGCTCAGCCATTCCAGGCTCGCGTTGAGGTTATAGAGAGAGCTTACGCGCAACAGAAAAACTGCCGATTCTCCGCGAGGCAACGAGATCTTGAAATAAGGCGAAAGAAGACGAAGAGGTGAAGGTTCCTCGGACCGGTAGAAGCTTTGCTCTTGGATCAGTTCGAGGCTCGGATCGAACTGATAGAGCGTCGCCTCGGAGATATCTCGAGGCCTAATAGCGAGCACCCAGGACTTTTCCCGCTCGCTTCGGTTCTCGACTTTGAAGCGAAACCAGACAGGAGCGAAAATGTACCCAAGCTTCGTGGTCTTCACTTGCCCTTCTGGTTGCCGCACGAGCTCTCGAGGATCCAGCGCCTCGCCGGGACGTTCCAGCCAGGAATCGATCCCACGCTCGATCAGAAGCAGGCCCTGCTTCGGCAGCAGAACATTGGCCTCGAGCTCGGCATAGGCACGCTCGCCCAGGGCCACGGCCAAAAGCGCCCCGAACACGAGCCCAAGGCCAACGCCGATCCGGATTCGTTTCGAGAAAATTCGGCACAGGAACGTCACGCTTCGGTTCCCTCCGCCACTGCCGCCACTGAAGGATCGACCGCCTTCAGAAACACTCTCACGGTCGTCCCCGACCCCTGGTCTCGGAAAGGCGTGGTGCTTTCCACATCAATCCTTCCGCCGAATGCGTCGACGAGGGATTTCACCAGCGGCATCCCGAATCCGGTTCCTCGCTCTCCTTCCGTGCCCGAGCGAATTGTCGCCGCATCGGAAGAAAAGAGCTTCGTAAGCAGCTCTGCCGGGATCCCGACCCCGGTATCACGGATGCGAATCTCGATCTCATCCCCGGCGCGGACCGCCGACAGCTCGATCTCGCCTTCGACCTGCGTGAACTTGATGGCGTTGGACATCAGATTGTTCATCACCGAGTGAGTCAAGACGACCGGCTCGGCCCAAACCTGCAGATCGCCGGCCTCGTTCGAGATCCGGTCGATCAAGCGGATCTTCTTCTCCTTGAGTTTCTTCTCAAAGACGAAGAGCACGTTGTCCACGACCTCTCCCAGGGAGACGGCCTGTAGCCTGGGGCGACGCTCGGGAGCCTGAACCGCCTCCAGGGAGCCGACGTAGTCCAGAATCATCTGCTGTTGCTTCGCCGCCCTGGCGACCGGCTCCCATTCCTTCTTGCCCTCATCCTTCCCTGCCTGCGCGTACCCCAGCACGATCGCCAGGGGATTTCGCAGGTCATGGCTGATCACCTGCACCAGCGATCGCAACTTCCGGGAATGAAGCGCCCTCTCCTCGGCTTCACGCTTCTCCCGGCGCAAGAGATTGAATCGCGTCACCAGCGCCGAAGAGAGCAGGATCATCTCCATCGACGCGCCGACCGGCAGCGAGTGCTGAACGAGAAAATCCGTTCCGCGAACGAGACCGTAGGTACCGAGGAAGTCGATCCCGGCCATCAGGATCAAGCAAGCCCACGAAAGCAAGAACACCGGCGCGGGCTGAAATCCTCTCTTCCAAGCGACGGCGCCCGAAAGTAAGATCATCACCAGCGCGACAGCCACCAGCGAATCGGTCACATAACCGAACCAGACGCTCACATCGTCGAATACAGGCGAAAGATTCACCACGAAAAGAACGCCGAAAGCGCCCATCATGGCGATGATCACTCTTCGGCCCCCCGGAAAATACTCTTTGAGCCTCAAGAACTCGAGAGTGAAGAAAAGCGCGGTGAAAAGCGCGACCGACCTGAACGCCCCGAGATGATAAGCGAAGCGCATCTTTCCTTCCACCGCCTAGTCCAAGGATCCCGTCAGGCACGAGATCATCAAGGCCATGGAGAGGATAAAGAGCACGCAGTAAAGAAAGCTTCGGGAGCGAGAAGCGACGAAGAAAAAGAGATTCAAAAGCGCGACCGCGAGCGCGACGCCCAGGTAAACCCCGAGGACCAGCTGCTCGTCGGATTCCGCTTTCTGCGCCCACTCAGGCGAATTCAGACTCAGGTTCAGCCTGAGATTGTGAGGAGTACTGAGGCGAAGAACCAGAGTCGAAGTCTCGCGAGGAGGGACTCTCAGCGCGAAGCTCGCTTTTCTCTCTTGAAGGGCGATACCGCTTCGGCCGCCCCGGCTCTCGAATGCGCCGGTTTCGATCACTCTTCCGTCCGAGCCGAAATGAGTCAGCTCAGCCCGCTCGATCAAAGCGGGGCTGAGAACCAGCACCTTTTTCATCGGCTGACTGCGGGGG
>CAYNDM010000080.1:0-4161 GCA_964395265.1 uncultured Bacteriovoracaceae bacterium | reverse complement strand
TTCACCAAGGCGAGGCGCAGCCAAATCGGCTTGTCCGAATACCCGAAAGCGAGGGATCGGAGCGGAGCGGGCTCTCTGTGCAGGATCTCCCGCGGCTCGTAGACTTCCGACTCCATCCAGGCGGAAAGCTCGCTCATCGATATCCTGTATTCTTCCTGAGCAGGAACACGGACCATCGGGCCAGACGCCGCTGAGGCAACGAAGGGCGCGAGCATCCAAGCCAGGCACAGCAACCTCACGCCCCGCCCGACCCGCATCTCAGGCCTCAAAACCCGGGAAACTTCTTCTTGATCTGATCGAGCTTCTTCTGTGGCTCGCCTACGGCCTGGCGCTTGGCTTCGTTCAGTTTGGCCTCGGCCTGAGATTTGAACGCCGCAGCCTGCTTTTTCTTCGCATCAACCTGCGCCACGACCCGTGTCCGAGCCTGATTCACCCGGCCTTGGACTTCGCCCTTGGCCTTGGAGATATTCCCCTGGATCAGCTCATCGATCTGCTTTCGAGCCGCCGCGAGCTTCGCCTGCAGTTGCCTTTGCAATCCCTGAGCGAGCGCCTGCGCCAGGTTGGACTGAATCGAAAGCTGCAAGTCGTCCCACGAGCCACGAATCCTGGCCTTCATCTGGACCGAGGGGATCTCGCGAACCGTATCCCGAACCAGTGAGTGAAGAAGCTTGGATTCGGCCGCTACCGCGTATTCGATCTGTTTGAAGGCGTGATCGATCGAAAGATCGATGCCTCCGTTCCCGAACCCTCCTTCGAGTCCCACGCTGCCCAGAGCGCGCTCGAATCCCAAGGTCATCCCGGGAGAATTGGAAAGGAGAAGCTTCTGCACCGGGTAGCTCTCTAACCGTGCCTTGAAACTCTCTTTGGGGGCGTCCGTCGTATGATCGACGGTCGCCTGAAAGCTCAGGCCCAGGATCTGCTGCTTGGGAAAGTTCCCGCTGAGATCGATCGTCATGGGGAGCCCAGTCAATGGCTGGTTCGAGGAAGCATTGCGAAGAACGCCCCGAACGTCGCCGCCCAGCACCGAGTGCACGCCCGTCGAGCTGATCGAGGCCTTCCTGACCCAGAACCGGGGATAGGAGTTCGGGCGGCCGAACTCGTACACCTTGCCCTCGCCTCTGGGACGAGTCACGACAGGGTCCTTCTCGGCCGTTTTCGCGGGCATGTACTTCCTCGCGGTCGCCACGTAGCGCTCCACCCGCCCGAATCGATCCAACACCAGATCTCCGAAGAGGCTCTTCGCCATGCTCGAGGGGTCGATCGAAGGAAGCTTGAGCATGCTTTCGAGATCCTTGCGGTCCTGCACGGCCAGATCATCCACCTGAGCCACTTTGGCCTGAAACGAGCTCACGTCGGATGTCAGCTCTCCGGACATTTTCTCAACCGATTGAACTTTCGACTCCCCCTCGCGGATCAGCGACTGGATCTCGTCCACCTTGGCCTTGATCTGCGCGGGGTTCTGCCCTCCCCCGATCTGAATCGCGCTCAAACGGGATTGAAGCTGCTGGAAATCTTTCTCACCCGGAATGGAGGCCAGATTCTTGCTCCACTGCTCCTCTTTCTGGCTCAGCTCGGCCTTGAGCTCCGCGAGCCGCTTGGCCGACTTGAGGTTCTTCCCTACGTCCTTGAGGTTTTTCGTGGGATCGAAGCCCTCGAGCAAGGCCGCGACATCGCCCAGCGCGGTTTGACTGATCTGCTCCTTGAGCTCTGCGATCACTTTCGAAGCGATCGAGCCTTCGGTCGACGGGGGGAGCACGCGCCCCGGGCGGCTACGCTCCGTATTCACCTCGATGGCCTCCACTGCGGCGTCGTCCACGACGAACTTCAATCGCAGCGCGGCATCCCAAAGAAACCCGAACCGGACCTCTCCCACCTGAACGCGATTCTGGGTCGGCAAATCCCGGTTGGTCACCTGGATCTTGCGAATCCTCAGCGTGCCAGCCTTGAAATCGGCATCGAGGTCACCGATGTTCACCTCGGCGCCATTCGCCTGGGTTGCCGCCCACTCGATTCCGCGCCGGACGTGGTTATCGAAGAAAAAGACGAAATACAGAACCATCAGGGCGATGACGATTCCCATCGGCACGATCGCCTCGAACCGGATCGGGCCCTTGCGTTTGTAGCGAGGCTTGGCCTCGGGGGTCTTAGTTTCCACGGAGCTGCTCATATTTCAGATACCATTTATAAAAGCCGGTTGCCTGGACAGCCTTCCAAAAGCGCGTCTTCTCGAACCTCGCCACCACCTGCACGCGGTACTTTTCGATCAAGGCGCGGGATACCACGAAAACCAGGGGCGCCAGGATCAAACCCACCACCGCGGACCCCATCACGATGCTGTTATTGAATCGGGTCATCGGGATGATCGGCGCGTTGTACAGAGTGGTAAACAAGGGGCGCAACCCTTCCCGCTCCAGGACCCACATCCCCACCGAGTGAAAAACGGGATCCAAGATATAGGCGAAGATCGCGAAGAAAAAAGAGCCCACCAGAGCCGCTCCGATCTGGATCCTGAAAAGAAAGAGAACCAAGATCACCAGAAGGGTCTGCAGAGAGAAGGCGGGAGTGAAGCCCAGGATCATGCCGCAAACCAGGCCAGCGGCGATTTGATTGGTCCCTTTGTCCGAGTTCAATAGCTTGATGAAATCAAAAAGCTGCTTGAGTATCAGTGTCATTTGGACTTAGCTTGCCGGAAGGTCCGGCATTTCTCAAGCGTTTGCTGGTCTCAAGTTGCAGTCGAAGGGCTCGTCTGCGCCTTTCGATCCTTGCGCCGGACGTAGAGCACCTTATCGACTTCGGCAATGACCTCTCCGGCAGAGTCCTTCACTTGTGCCGTGAACACGGGTTCGACCTTGTACTGGGCATCGGCTTGTGCTCGGATTTCCTCCACCCGTTCGGCCGGGATCTCGAAAAGGGCGCGGACCGTCCCGCGCCCAGGCTTCTTGAAACGGATCGTGGCTGCCTTGTCCCAAACCACGTAATCCCTTCCCAGGTTCTCCATGAGCATCACCATGAAGAAGGGATCACACATCGCATAAAGGGAGCCTCCGAACTGGGTTCCGACGTAGTTCCGGTTCCAGAATCGAAGTTTCATTTCGACTTCGATTGACCTAAGGTCTGGAGAGGCCCGCCGGATGCGGATCCCCGAGCCCAGGAACGGCGGCCAGAGATTCCAGAATTTGAGAAGGATCTTCTTGTCCATGATCAAGCTCCGTTACGCTCACCCGATTCCTCGCCTGCTCAGGGTGCAAGCGATTACCTTGTATCCTTACATTCTTTTTTCGAATCGTCAGCCGGATGTCGATCCATCGGTCCTTCGGCATGAGATGATCCATGTCCGCCAGGTCCGACGCCTCGGTTGGCTGCGCTTCTACGGAAGCTACCTGCTGGAATACTTCAAGCATCGATGCCGCGGACTCGGCCACGCCGCGGCTTACCTGGAGCTGTCTTTCGAAAAAGAAGCCTATGCGAACCAAGACCGCATCGAGCTGAGCGACGCCGAAACCCGGGAGGTCCAGGGCGGGACCAAGAAGCTTCCCTGATCGCTTCTTGTCAGGTGCCGCCCAGCCTAGAGCTTCATCCCCCCACCGGCGCGTAGTACAACGGCGCCTCAGGTCCGAGCGGAATTCCGAACGCCACCCAAAGGATCAGCATCAGCGTCCAGAAAATGCCAAAGGCGACCGAGTAAGGAAGCATGACCGAAATCAAGGTCCCGATGCCTGCCTTGGGGTCGTACTTCTTGGCGAACGCCACGATGATCGGGAAGTAAGGCAGAAGAGGCGTGATGATGTTGGTGATCGAATCGCCCACCCGATACGTGTTCTGAACGAGCTCCGGCGAATACCCCATCACCATCAGCATCGGCACGAAGACCGGCCCCATGATCGCCCACTTGGCCGAGGCGCTGCCGATGAAGATATTGATCGAGGCCGAAACCAGGATGAACGCGATCAGCAGTGGGATGCCTGTGAACCCGACCGCTTTCAGCGTGTTCGCACCGAAGACGGCGAAGATCACTCCCAAGTTCGACCAGGCGAAGTAGGCCACGAACTGCGCCGCGACGAACGCCAGCACGATATAAGCCCCCATCGTGCTCATGGTCTCGGAAGTCATCGAAGTGACGTCCTTGTCTGAACGGATCGAACCGGAGAACCAGCCATAGGC
>CAYNDM010000079.1:7327-10333 GCA_964395265.1 uncultured Bacteriovoracaceae bacterium | reverse complement strand
GTTTTTATCTAATTGTTGATTAATCTGGTAAAATCGTCTGACGATGTTCCGGATCTGGATCCTTGTCCCCCTGCTCGTTTATCTCCTACTTCGTCCCCCGCAGCTGTTGACCGGACGGTTCCGGCGCTTCCGGGGCCTCATGCGAGCGTTCATTCTAGTGGCGTTCATCCTGGGCGTCGGGACTTTCATCTATTTTCGTCGCTACGACCCGCCGCTCGACCCTGGACTCTCAGAATCAGCCGCCTGGGCGGCGTTGGCTCTCCTGGGTTACCTGGCGACGGTCCTGCTGATTCTGGTTCCACTGGACCTTCTCTATCTGGGCTATCGAGGGGCTCGCTCGATCTGGAGACTCCTGAAGAAGCCGCGGCTTGAGGCGCCTGCTGACCCGACCCGCAGGTCCTTCCTACGCGAAAGCGCATGAGCCGCGTTCGTGCGGCGCCCCTGTATCACGAGCGCAGCGGGCCTCGCACGCGCGGTCCAAGGTCCCGAGGTTCGCGAAGTTGACGTCCCTGTTCCCGGTCTCCATCCGGATCTCGAGGGTTTGACGATCGCCCAGATCAGCGATCTGCATGTGGGGACCACCATCCGCGAACCCTATGTCAGCGGGGTGGTCGATCAGATCCTCGCTCTTCAACCCGATCTGATCGCGGTGACCGGAGATATGGTGGATGGCAGCGTGGAGCGGCTCCGCGAGCACGTCGCGCCTCTAGGCAGGCTGAAAGCGCCTCTTGGCGTTCACTTCGTCACAGGCAATCACGAATACTACTCGGGGGCCGAGCCTTGGCTGGAGCATTTCGCCCGGCTCGGGATGAGAGTTCTCTCCAACGAAAATCGGATCCTTGAGAACGGAGACGCGCGGCTGCTCATCGCCGGAGTTCCTGACCCCGTGGCCTCTCGCTGGAATGTCGGCATCAGCTCCAGCCCCATGAAAGCAATCGAAGGGGCCGAACCCGCGCATTTCAAGCTCTTGCTCGCCCATCGACCCGGAGCGTGTTTCGAGGCCGCGCAAGCGGGATTCGATCTCCAGCTGAGCGGGCACACTCACGCGGGGCAGTTCTATCCTTGGGCCTTTTACGTTCCTTTCGCGCATCCCTATGTCCGCGGGCTCAACCGCCACGAAGACCGTCTCTGGGTTTACGTCAACGCCGCAACCGGCTACTGGGGGCCGCCGAATCGCTTCGGCATTCCTCCGGAGATCACGCTGATCCGGCTGGTTCGCGCGAACCAGCCAAAGACGGGTTAAGGAAGGTCATTGGCCCTGGAGCTTGCGAACCAATGCAATGTAAGCCTGCTGAGCCTGCTCCTTGGAAGTGCCCTTCTTGCTGGCCCAGGCATCGAATTTCTTCCGTCCTTTGACATCCAGTATGCCCGGGCGGCTTCCTGAGACGTCTCCTTCGGTGCCCTGCTTGTAAAGAGCGTAGAGCTCAAGAAGCGTTTCGGTATCGGGCTTCGAAGGAAGCTTCTGGACGTCCTGCGCTGCTTTCTCGAATTCCTGCTGTTGAGACATCGGTTCTCTCCTTGAGTTGACGCGAAGGCGATGCAACAAGCTGAGTTACCGCGAAGTCGACGCGCCTCAAGCCGCCTTACGCTTGCTGGAGGGCTTTTTCTTCGCGACAGTCTTCTTCGCCACTTTGCTCTTCCGAGCGGGCGCCGAAGTTTTGACCGGCTTAACGGAGCGCTTGGCTTTGGCCTTGTCGCCGCTTGAAACGGCGGCTCCTTTTCCCGGCGCCTGAGCGCGAGCACCCACGGTCTTTTTCGCGACTGCAGGCCCTTCCGATGAATGCACGATCTCGAGCTGACGTCGGACGACCGGCGGGACGGAGCGGGTGTCGTTTCGGGATTGAGGAGCAGCAGGCGTCCCGGACCGCGCTTCAGCAACAGGCGGCTTCGAAAGCACCGACTGGGCTTCCTGCAGTTCCTTCGCTCTCGTCTCAGGAGTTTTCAGCCAATCCGGCAGGTTCTTGAGCTTATTCTGCCGATCGCTCTCGAACTCGCCTCCTCCCGAGATATCGCTCTGATATCGACTCGGGCGCCCGAATCGTGCCGACATCTTGTTTTGGGCGGCACGAGATCCTCTGAAACCACGCATGAGATGACTCCTTGATTTGAATCCGAAAAAAAGCTCGAGCGAGACCCCGGGCCTCAGCTCTCAAGTCCTTATCGGAATTATTCACTCAACATTTAAGATCTTCGTAAACTTCGGATCCTAGAGCTGTTTTTGAGCCCCCGGCATGGAACCCAGCCCCACGAGTATGTTAAACTCGATTTATGTTTAAAATCACATCCGAGAATGAGCTGCTGGAATCGTTTCGCGAGCTCGAACGCTCTGAGGTTCATATCCCCAAGGATCTGCAATTTCCGCTCTTCGTGAAAGATTACCTGGCCTGGGTCGAGCCTTCGGGAGCCCGCGCCTATCTTCTCTTCGCCGAAGGGACGCGCCCCCTGCCGATGGGCATCGTGTTTCGGCGTGGTCCGAGCAGCCCTTCCGCGATGATGTGCGAATGGTGCCACTCAGTGCGTGCCGGGGACGAAGTTCGTCTCCTGACGGCGACTTCGAACTCGAACCGGCGCGTGGGGCTGCACCTCTGCCAAGACCTGAGCTGCAAGGAAAAGGCGCACGAGAATCCTGGCGTACATGACGTGCCCGAAGCGCTCGACGGGCACCAAAAGGTACGGCGTATCCTCGGAAGAATGGCCGAGTTCTCCAGGCGCTACCTTTTTTAGTCCTGGATCTTAATCCTGTTCATCCTGGACCTTAGTCCTGGATCAAGCCTTCTCTTCTCATCACGGCCTGCACAGCGGGCCTTTCGGCGATCCGCGCGGAATGAGCCTGCAAATGAACGAAGCGCTCCGCCGGCACTTTCAGGATCCGATTCCAGCCGAAAGTGGTGAAAAGATACGCATCGGCAATCGTGAACCGATCGCCAGCCAGATAGGTCTTGCCATCGAGATGCCGATCGACCTGTTCCATGAGCTCCGTGACTGCGGCGATGGCCGCATTGCGGG
>CAYNDM010000079.1:4082-7317 GCA_964395265.1 uncultured Bacteriovoracaceae bacterium | reverse complement strand
TCGGCTGAAGCCTCTCGATCGAAAAGGGGGCCGTAAGCCTTCTGGTAGTCTGCGGCGACCCACGAAAGCCATTGCAAGGCTTGGTAGCGCGCCCAATCCCCTACGGGCGGAAGCAGATTGGCTTCGGGAGCCCGCTCGGCCGCGTAAATCAGGATCGCCGCGTTCTGGGTCAGGATTCTGCCGTCATCCAACACCAGGATCGGCACCACGCCCTGCGGATTGAGCCTCTCGATTTCGCCCCATCTCTGTCGATCACCCCACTTCGCAACGACCGCCTCGAACGGGATCCGGGCTTCTTCGAAGGCGATGTGACATGACATCGAGCAACTGCCTGGAGCAACATAGAGCTTCATCCTGTCGAACCCTCCGGACCCTCGTTGAGCCTCATCCTGCCGAACTGCCGCATCACGGACTGACTACCGGTTGAATGGCCGCGTTCGCGCCAACTGCGCCGGTTGCACGTCCTTTCAAACGCTCAGTCAAGCTTGCCTGCAGCGTTTCGAACTCCCGCGGGATCCGATCGCCGTACTTCGCGAAGTACTCCCTGCGGTCAGCGAGCTCCTGCTGCCAAGACGCCGCATCCACGTACATCAGCTGCTCGAAGTGCTCCTGGTTCATTCCCGATAGGCCGCTCCAATCGAGATCCTGGTAACGCGGCATCCATCCGATCGGGCTCTCTTGGGCGTCGGCATGGCCTCGGATCCTTCCGATCATCCATTGAAGGACGCGCATGTTCTCGCCGTAGCCCGGCCAAAGGTACTTGCCGTCGCTTCCTTTGCGGAACCAGTTGACTCCGAAGATAGCGGGAAGCTGTTTCACCGACTTGCCCATGGAGATCCAGTGGCGGAAGTAATCGGCCATGTTGTAGCCGCAGAACGGCAACATGGCCATGGGATCGCGCCGCACCTGGCCCACCGCTCCCGCGGCGGCGGCCGTCGTCTCCGATCCGGTCGAAGCGGCGATATAGACCCCCTCAGTCCAACCAAAGGCCTGGTAAACCAGTGGAATGGTCGAGGGACGACGCCCGCCGAAAATGAATGCGCTAATGGGCACGCCCTGGGGGTCTTCCCATGCCGCATCGATGGACGGGCACTGCGCCGCGGGCACGGTGAAGCGCGCGTTCGGGTGCGCCGCCTTGCGCCCGCAATCCGGGGTCCACTCGTTCCCCTGCCAATCGATGAGCCGGGCCGGCGGAGTTTCGGTCATCTCCTCCCACCAAACATCCCCATCCGGAGTCAGCGCGACGTTCGTGAAGATCGTGTTCTTCCGAATGGTCGCCATTGCGTTGGGATTCGTCTTCTCCGAGGTGCCGGGAGCGACTCCGAAGAATCCCGCCTCGGGGTTCACCGCGCGAAGCATCCCGTCGGGGCCCGGCTTGATCCAAGCGATATCGTCCCCGATCGTGGTGACCTTCCATCCCTTCATGGAGGGTGGAGGAATCAGCATGGCCAGATTGGTCTTGCCGCACGCGCTCGGAAAAGCGGCAGAGATATAAGTTTTCTCGCCTTGCGGCGACTCGACGCCCAAGATGAGCATGTGCTCAGCGAGCCAACCCTCATCGCGCGCCATGTTCGAGGCGATGCGAAGCGCGAAGCATTTCTTTCCGAGCAGCGCATTCCCGCCGTAGCCGCTTCCGAAGGACCAGATGGAGCGCTCTTCGGGAAAGTGCACGATGTACTTGTTGTCCGGGTTGGACGGCCACTTCACGTCCGGTTGACCTGGCTCGAGAGGATAGCCTACGCTGTGCAGGCACGGCACGAAATCCCCGTCACCCAGAGCCTCGAGCGCCTTGCGTCCCATTCGAGTCATGATCTTCATGCTGACGACGACATAAGGAGAGTCGGTGAGCTCGATACCAATGGACGAAATGGGAGATCCGATCGGCCCCATGCTGAAAGGAACGACGTAGAGCGTGCGCCCGCGCATGGATCCCTTGAAAAGCCCGCGAAGCGTCCGCTTCATCTCACCGGGGTCCGCCCAGTTATTGTTCGGGCCGGCATCCTCTTTCTTCACGCTGCAGATGAAGGTGCGATCCTCCACGCGCGCGACATCCGAAGGATCCGAAAAAGCTGCGTAGCTGTTTGGCCGCTTCTCCGGGTTCAGACGAACCAGCGTTCCTTTTCGAACCATCTCCCCGCAAAGGCGGTCATACTCCTCTTCCGAGCCGTCGCACCAGACCACGGCGTCTGGTGCGCAAAGTTCGGACATCTCCTGGACCCAGGAGATCACCTTCTGGCTTTGAACGAAATCCGGAGCATTGAGATTGAGTTTATCCATCAAATTCCCCCATTGAGATTCGCTTTCCTTCAATCCTTACTATCTGAAAGAGGAATTGCCCAGAAAAAGCCGGTCGGAATAATGCTACGCATCAATAACGGAAATCACACCAAAGCGTTGCAAATACTGATTCCGACTCGATGCACGCGCGAATCCACTCAAACGAGGCGAGGCAAACTCACTGCAGCTGATCACAGTGCACGAAGGAGCTCAGCGCGCCGTCGATTTCAGATCCACGTCTTCGGGTGGAACGGCGACCAGCTTTGGCCTTTCGCCAGCGTGGGACTGCGACTGAAAACGAGCCTGAAACCAGTTCTTTTCGACGATCCCGGCGATGATGAACACGAAGGCCGAAAGGCGCAGGATGTAGATATAGGGCTTGAGCTCCGCCGTAGGATCCGTGACCTCCAGCACCAGGCGCTCGAAAGCCAGCATCAGGAAGGCTACCGAGAAGATGCCGAAAAGCCGCTCCCCGGTCCGCCGGTGAAAGCGCAGGAAGAACAAAGCCGCGATCAAGCTCATTGAGAAGATCGACCCTGAGACGAAGGAGTATTGCATCATCAGCTAACCTCCCAAACGAAGCCGAAAAGGAGCACGAACATCGCCGCCAATCCCGTCATGGCTCTCCATACGGAAAAGTCGTAGGTGGGCCCGACCATCAGGTCGACGAACAGGATGACGTTGTTCACGGCCCAAAGCAGGAAGCAGAGCCCGCTCCAAATCAGGATCCTGGCCCCGGTGCGGAAGTACTTCCGAAGAAGCAGAAGAGCGCAGGTCAGGCTCGTCAGCGCGCATAGACTGTAAACGGTCTCAGCCATGGGAATCCCTCCCTCCAAACTGAAAGGCCTCAGCGAAAATGTTCAGGTGATTCTTCTCGCCTGAATAGATCAGATTGATAATGGAAAACCTGCGGACGAGATAGGCCTCCGAAAGCTCCGTCGTCAAACGGTCCAGATCC
>CAYNDM010000079.1:0-4072 GCA_964395265.1 uncultured Bacteriovoracaceae bacterium | reverse complement strand
TCCTTCGGCCGATAGCGGAAGTGCGCCCCGGGACTCTCCTCTTTCCTGCAAACGAACCCGCCCTTCACCAGATGATTGAGCCTCGTTTCGACCGAGCGGGTGTTGCTCCTGAGCCGATTGCTGATCTCCTCTGCGCTCCAGAAGCGATCCGGTTCGTTCCTCATCAGCAATAACGCTTCAAGCTGCTCGACCGAATCGATCTGATCCGAGACCAGTCGCTTCAAGCGTTCGGATATGTCTTCTCTCGTCACTCTTCGTTCCCCTGCTAGTGCATCATGGTTGCCCGACTCATGGTCTCGTGACCAGCGTTCATCCGCTTGACTCCGCCCTCCTTCGCTCCCGCTTGGCACTTGGGCCTTTTCCCTCTGGCGAAGGGCAGGCGAACGCTGAACCTCGCCCCCGCTCCTACCGTGCTTTCGACGCTGATCTCGCCCTCATGGGCGTCGACGATCTGATGAGCGATGTAGAGCCCCAGGCCCAGTCCCCCGAAATTCCGATTCGGAACCGCGCGCTCGAACTTGCTGAAGATCCTCGCTTGGTCGCCCTCGGCGATGCCGATGCCGTAATCCCGGACGCTCAGCACGGCGTATCCGTCTTTTTCGCCGACCTCGATCTCGATGGGCTTGCCAGGCCCGTACTTGATCCCGTTCGAAACCAGATTCGTGACAACCTGCTCGATCCTGAGCCGATCCCAACGCCCGATCACCTTTTCTACACCATGCAGCACCAAAGCGCAGGAGGCGCGTTTGGCGTCCTCGGAAAGGCGCGCGCAGACGTCCCGTGCGAGCTCCATGAGATCGACCTCTTCATCCGTAAGCGTAAATTGCCCGCTGTTGATTCGCGAGACGTCCAGCAGCTCGTCCACCAACCGGGTCAGCTTGCCCATCTGCCTGTACGAACGCTCGATCGTCAGCGGCAGGCGCTCGACCACTTTCTGCGCGTCTTTCTGAAGCGAGAAACGCTTGAGGCTATCCAAAGCCAGCAAAAGCGAGGTGAGAGGAGTCTTCAGCTCATGCGAGGCGATCGAGAGAAAATCGTCCCGCAGACTGATGGCGCGCTGGGCGATCTCCTCGGCCTCCTTGAGCTCCGAAATATCAACTGAAAGCCCGCGGAGCTCGTCTCCCTTGCCGTCAAAGCGCTCGGCCCGCCGGACTGCCGTCTTGAGCCAAACTACGGCGCCTGGAGCGCGCAGGACGCGAAACTCGAAGCTATACTCGGACTCCAGGGGAAGTCCCGACATCATCCGCTCGAAAACCATCTGGCGGTCGTCAGGATGAACCCAGTCCATCCAACCCTGTCCCTGAGTGCCGAGCAGCTTCGAAGCGTTGCCGCTTCGGAAAGTAAACCGAAGGGTCGCTGGATCGGCCGCCCAGACAAAACCATGATGGATATCCTCGACCAGCTCCCGGTATTTTCGATTGGCGGCCTCGTCGCGCCTCACGGCCGCGAGCTCGAGCTCGGCGATCGCTCTTTCTCGCTGCAGGCGCTCGGCCAGGCGCTCCAGCTCCACCTGGCGCTTGAGGGCCTGGGTTTTCCGGTGGAGGTCCGCGAAGACCTCGACTTTGGAGCGAAGAATGCACGGCTCGAAGGGCTTGATGATGTAGTCGACGGCTCCCACATCGTAGCCTTTGAACAGAAAAAGCTCGTCCTTGCCCACGGCGGTGACGAAAATGATGGGAATGTGCTTGGACTTTTCGCGCTGCTTAATCAATGCGGCGGTCTCGAATCCATCCAACACCGGCATCTGCACGTCGAGGAGAATCAAGGCGAATTCCTGATCCAGCAGGTGCTTGAGCGCCTCCCGCCCGGACTCGGCTTTGACCAGGTTATAGTCCTGGCGATCCAGGATGGCGGACAGAGAGATCAGATTCTCCGGCCGATCATCCACGATCAGGATATTGATTTTCTCGTCGGTCAGCGTCATTCGGGCCTCAAGCGGTAAGGGACTGCTCGGCCCGAACCATCCATGAGTACATCAAGGCCAATAGCCTCTCCGGATCAACGGGCTTGGTGATGTAGTCGGAGGCGCCCGCCGCCAATGCCTTGTCCCGATCGCCCTTCATCGCCTTCGCGGTCAGGGAGATGATCGGAAGCCGCGAGAAGCGCGGAATCTGGCGGATCTGCCGAGTCGCCTCAAGCCCATCCAGCTCCGGCATCATCATATCCATGAGAATCAGGTCGATCTCCGGATGCTCTTGAAGGACTTTGATCCCGACCTTGCCGTTCTCGGCGTAGATCACGCGCATTCCGCGGGCCTCGAGCACGCTCGTGACCGCGTAGATGTTGCGCATGTCATCATCCACCACCAGGACGCGCCTGCCCGTGAAGTCCGCGTCCTCGGGCAGGACAGGAATGGACGAATGCCTTTCAGCGATCTGCTGTTCGCCCTGAATGTTCGGCCCCGTATAGTTCTGGGGAAGGTACAAAGTGAATGTACTTCCTTGTCCCTGGCTGCTCTCGACCTCGATGGATCCGCCGAGCAGTCGCGCGATCTCCCGGCTGATCGTGAGCCCCAGCCCCGTCCCACCGTACTTTCGGCTCGTGGTGCCGTCCGCCTGCTGAAAAGCCTCGAAGATCAGCATCTGCTTCTCCTTCGGAATCCCGATCCCGGTATCGATCACGGAAAACGCGATGACTTTGCGTGCCTGGTTCAGGGTCTCCATCCCGAATTTCCGGTTCTTGCTCGCAAGCTGCACTCTCAGCGCGACCTTGCCGCTCTCGGTGAACTTGAACGCGTTCGAAAGCAGGTTCTTCAGGATCTGATAGAGACGGCTGTTGTCGGTGAACATCTTCCTCGGAAGATCCGTTCCCGTCTCGATCTCGAACCGCAATCCTTTATGCTCGGCCACGGGCCTGAATGTCTGGTCGAGATAATCCTGGACCTCCGCCAGCCGGACGTCCACCGGGTCGATCGGCATCTTGCCCGCTTCCACCTTCGAGAGATCGAGGATCTCGTTGATCAGGGCCAACAGGTCGTTCCCGGCCGAGTAGACGGTCTTGGCGAACTTCACCTGCTCTGGCGTGAGGTTGCCGTCCTTGTTCTCCGCCAACGTCTTCGAAAGGATCAGGAGGCTGTTCAAAGGCGTCCTGAGCTCGTGGGACATATTGGCCAGGAACTCGGACTTGTACTTCGAGATGAGCGAGAGCTGTTCGGCTTTCTCCTCCAGGGATCGGGAGGCGAGCTCCACCTCCTGGTTCTTGAGCTCGAGCAGCTTCGCTTTGTCCTCGAGCTCGTTGGCTTGCGCCTCGAGCTCGGCGTTCGATCGCTTGAGTTCCTGAAGCAGCTCCTCGGTTCGCATCGTGGAGGCGATCATGTTCAAGACCACTCCGATCGAGTCGACCAGCTGGTCGAGGAAGTTGAGGTAGTTCTGGCTGAATGACTGGAACGAAGCCAGCTCGATCACCGCCTTGAGCTCGCCCTCGAAGAGCACGGGCAGGACGATGATGTTCAGGGGCTTCGACTCGCCCAGGCTCGAAGAAACGGAGATGTAATCGTCCGGCACCCGGGTCAGGAGGATCTTCTTCTTCTCGAACGCGCACTGGCCGACGATGCCTTCCTTCAGGCGGTATCGGTTGGAGACATTTTTCCGGACGGAGAAAGCGTAACTCGCCACCAGGTTGAGCTGGGCCTCCTCGCCTTCGCCCTCCATCATGAAGAAGGTTCCGTGCTGGGCGCCCACGAGCGGGGTCAGCTCGGACATGATGAGCTGGGCGACCGCGCTGATCGAGCGCTGGCCTTGCATCATCCCCGAGAATTTGGCGAGATTGGTCTTCAGCCAGTCCTGCTCGTTGTTCTTCTCGGTGGTCTCGCGCAGGGACGCGATCATCTGATTGATGTTGTCCTTGAGCGCCGCCACCTCGCCTTGCGCTTCGACGGTGATCGACCGGGTCAGATCCCCCTTGCGAACCGCGCTGGAGACTTCGGCGATCGCGCGGACCTGCGAGCTCAGGTTGCCGGCGAGCTGATTGACGTTCTCGGTGAGGTCTTTCCAAAGGCCCGACGCCCCCGGAACTTTAGCTTGGCCGCCCAGCTTGCCTTCGGTACCCACCTCTTTCGCGACGCGGGTCACCT
>CAYNDM010000078.1:8283-10462 GCA_964395265.1 uncultured Bacteriovoracaceae bacterium | reverse complement strand
CGGCATCCGCTCTCGCCTGCAGGCGGGTTCGAAGACGGGAATTTGCGTGACCCTCTTTCATGGCGTGGATATCGGCCGTGACGTCGAAATCGGTCCCTGCTCCTACATCGGCCTGCGCGCGAAGATCGGCAATGGCGTCCAGGTCCCGGCTGGAGCGAATATCCCCGCGGGCGCGATCATCGAGTCCCAGGAAGCCATGAACCAGTATCAGTCTTCGGAGACCAGCCTCCTGAAGGAGGCTCGACTCAGCGGGGTCAAGTCGTTTTTTGGCGATCTGCCTGGCGGACATCCGGTAATGCGGTCGGGCGAGAAGGAAAATGAAAACACGGGAGACGTCAAATAGAGATCTGGACCTCGATTTTGACTCGAAGGTCCAAGAGTACGCTCTAGAGCGCTCGTTGAACAGGCTCTACTTCATCACTCTGGTGATGTCGGGCCTCTTTGCCGTGTATGGATTCGTGAGCATCGATTTCGTCCGGAATTTTCGTCCGGATGTGGGCTTGCTCGACAACGTCTGGCCGCGGATCCTTTTCAACTCGATTCCGCTTCTCTTTCTGGCGCTCTACCTTCGGCGAGGCCAGGCGAAACGCGCCACGAAAGTCCTGATCTGGATCGTTTGCTTCTCGGTCGTGTTTGATGCCGCGTGTATGGTGCACGTCTGGCCGATCGCCTGGAGCGGGGATCCCCAGATCATGCTTTACGTGCATTCGACCAATTGCAGCGTCTTCATGAGCATTGGGATGCTATTGGCCCTTCCTTTGAAGAAGGCGATCTATTCATTGTTCATCATCGGAGCGATTTTCTGGGCTCCGCTTTTCTGGGTGGTCCAACACGGGGGCGATCCAGTCGTATTCAAAACGGTCGTGAACGACACGGTTTTTCTCAGCCTCTCCGGGTTTCTTTTCGGCGTTGGGTTTCACAAAGGGGAGGTGCGGCTCGCCAGGCTCGAGATCCGGAGAGAGACCGAAGCCAAGAAGTTCCTCGGTCCAGTGGTCTCGAGAGCGATCTTCGAGGATAAGGCGGTCATCCTGTCTTCGAGAAGGGTGAAGGGGTTCATGATCGCGATGGATATCCGCGATTCGACCGAGTACCTGCAGGAGTTCGGAACGCCTTGGCTCGCGTTTCGCCGGGAGTATTTCAGCATGGTCAGCCGAATCGTCAAGAAGTACGGCGGAATGGTCCACAAAACCATGGGGGACGGGCACATCCTGAGCTTCGGGATCATCGAGTACGACGCGGATCTATCGGACATCCCCGGGATCGAGACGGAGGAAAAGCGCGCGGAAGAGCGCCGGCTCAAGCATTTCAGCGGGCAGGCGTTCAGCTGCCTGGAGGAGATTTTTCACGAGTTCATGGGATTGGCCGAGAAGCATTTTCCGGGGCGGAATATCCGGCTCGGGGCCGGGATGGATAAAGGCGACGTGGATGTGGGCGTGCATGGAGACGACAGCGCGTCCCTGGAACTCGACGTGAACGGCGACCCTGTGAATTGCAGCAATCGGTTGCAGGACTATTCGAAGGCGATCCAGGGATTGTTCGCCCCGGACTCCTCTTTGCTGATTGTGTCTCCTTTCGCGGCGGACTTCTTAGAGGATTTCTCCGATTTCAGGAAGGTCGAAACCCAAAAGATCCGGATCCGGAATTACACGAAGATCGCCTGGGTGCTCGTGAAGGAATACTCGAGAAAGAAGGCGAGCCTTCGAATGGTGAGCTGACGCGCTGACTGGTCGAAGGGCCAGTGGGGCGACCTGACCTGGGATCAGTCCTTCTCCTGGCGAATGATGCTGATGTGCCCGTCGCCCTCGATGAAAGCGGCTTTTACATCCGACATCCTTTCGACTCCCTGCTCGCGCAGGTGTTCCTGTAGCTCCTCGAGGGTCAGGAACTCACGGCGCATGGCACGTTTCAGCAGTTCGCCATTCCGGACGATCTGTACGGCGGGAGGGGAGATGAGCTTTTCGACCCATCGAAAGCGATAGCTAAGGGAGTTCAGAATGAAGTTCCAGCCCATCAGGGTGGCTACCATGGCGACCCCATCGGATACCGAAGCGTACTCGCCCAGGGAACGGGCGGCCGCATTCGCGATCAGGACCACGTAGACCATGTCCAGGTTCGCGAATTGGCCGCCGGCGCGGCGAGGCATGATGCGCATGAGGAAAAGGAGCGCGAGATAAAGAAC
>CAYNDM010000078.1:0-8273 GCA_964395265.1 uncultured Bacteriovoracaceae bacterium | reverse complement strand
AAAGAACGCCTCCTCGAGCGATCAACTCCAGAAGCGGTGTTTGGAATGCGAATGCGCGG
Source organism: uncultured Bacteriovoracaceae bacterium (assembly GCA_964395265.1). GTDB lineage: Bacteria > Bdellovibrionota > UBA1018 > UBA1018 > UBA1018 > CAYNDM01. The sequence continues at coordinate 8,214 of CAYNDM010000078.1, read as the reverse complement.
TGCCATCCCTCGGGGAACAGCTCCATGCAACAAGCGCCTGCAATTTTGAATCCTCGACTCCGCAGCGAGTTTCAGTCTCTATCTGGAGCTTGCCGAACTCCCGCTCTGAATCGAAACAGGCCCCTGTCCCCCGCGACATAGTTCTGCGGCTCTTTCTTTCAAAGTCTCCAATGCTCGGGTATGAGCTACGAACATCAAGCTAAGCGATGCACGAAGCAGCTCGCCGATCAACTGGTCTCTGGCTTTCACATAGGATGCACTCTGACTCGCGTTGAGAGTGGGCACTTCCTCACGGATCTTTGGCACGTCGTCGGTATTGAATTCTTCATTTCTTGCCTTGAGAATCTTATCGTTTTCGTGTGCGATCTTATCGAGATCATTGATAATGGATTGCAATCGCTCAGCGGTCAAAGTTTCGAGATCTTGAGACCGAACGTCGAGATCCTTGAGCTTGAGCTTGCGTGCTTTGTCTTCGTCGATGCCAAGCTTAATGGTACGCTTCTTCAGGTCGGTGACCTCCAATCGGACATGCAGGTTCCAGTCGCGGCTTTGGTTCTCCAGAGCCCCTAGAGCCTGAGAATCGAGATTGAGAAGGTCAGGGGCCCGGCTAGGTACTCGCGCGCGATCACGATCAATTATCTCATTGCGAAGTTTTAAGTCTTTTTCGAGCTTCGTCAGTATCCGGCTCATCTCCGGAGTGCAAGCAGGAGTCCCTTGCTTCGAATGCTCAAGCTTGTCGAGGTCGGGGTAGAGCTCATCGACTTGTTCGATGATTTTGCTCAATCTGGCACATTCCTTCTTGTGTCCCTCCGGAGCCCCTTCAGTGCAATTGAATTGGGTCCTGTGGTCGTAGGCGTCGTTCCGTATTTGCTGGAGCTTCTCTCTTGACTTTCCAGAGTAGGGATTGGCGGGTTTGGAGGGCGAGGAAGCGGAAGACTGACTCCAGCCAATGCCTGGTTTCGCGAACGCTAGAAGCACCAGGGCGAGCGCGGGCATGCATGGCTTCATGAGAGGCCTCCTTGGGATATTTCAAGTCTATCGGTTCGCCGGAGGCTCATCAAACGAGAAATAATCGTGAAGAAGAACTATTCGGACTGCTTCGTGATTCAGGGCTTAGATCGAGTGAGGGCCCAAGTGTCAAAGGTCCCCATACTCTCGAAGAAGAAACCAAAGCTCCCGACTCGCTTGGAGCCGGGAGCTTGAAGGCAGTAGCCGGAGAGTGCGATTCGTGCTCGATCAGATCAGCCCGAAGGTCGCGCCGAGACTGACCGTGTACACATCATCCACTGGCGTGGGGATGTAATCGCCTCGGAGAGAAAGCCCTACGTTCTGACTGAGAGAGTAGCCGAAGTTCGCGCCGATGGCCGGGAAGACGTCCACCGAGTCATCCGCGCTTCCGTCATTGCGGCCCAGGACCATCGAATTGGTGTTGGACCGGTAGATCAGCGCGGCTCCGCCGTGGAGGGCGGTCAGGAATCTGTCGCTCCAGTTGTATCCCACCGCGATATTCATCGGGATGGAGAAGGCATTGGTGTCCGCGCCGGCGAGATCAGAATCCGTTCCGACGAAGTTGGCATCGGGCGCCCCGATATGGGAATAGATCAGCCCGGTCTCAAGGCCGTAGAGCATCTTGCTCCGCGGAGCGATCGCCCCGCTCAGATTCCACAGAAAGTTGATCCCGAGAGTTCCGCGGGCATCATAGTCCCCGGTTGAGTCTTGGAATCCCCACACCCCGGCCCTCAGGCCCAGCGATAAGGGGGACTGATACACTCCGCGAGTCACGTCCTCCATCTCGCGTTCAGACCTGGTTTCGGTTTCATCCTGGGCAAGCGCTGTACTGCCCACGAGGGCTGCGCAAAGCAGCAGGCTAGTCATGGCTTTGGTCATAGTATTCTCCTTCCGAATGCTTATGTTGACCCGAGTTGCAACGCTTGTTCCACGGCGACTTGGCCTGGGTTTCGGGACTTTGCCGAAGGAGACAGCCATTTGGATCGATCGAGATGAGGGATGGGGGATGGGGGATGCCAAGGATTCAAGCAGGCAACTCGGGCTCTCAACTGGGGCGAAAAAGGCTGCCCGAAGCTTTCCCTTGGCGCTTTCGATCGGGTATCCTGAAAGCATGCTTAAATGGATCGGAAAGACCCACCCTCAGGTTCCCTTGGTGCTAACTTCACCGCATAGCGGCGAAGCGATCCCGCCGGAGGCGAACTGGTTGCAAGCCCATCCCCGGCTTTTGCTGCTCACTGATGTGGATCGCTTCGTGGACCGTCTTTATGAAGACACGGCCCAAAACCTCTCGTTACCGCTTCTTTGCACGGAGATTCATCGTTATGCGGCCGACTTGAACCGGTATCCGGAGGATGTGGACGCCGACTCGGTCGAGGACTCGAAAAATCCCTCGGGAACCCATCCCAAGGGGTTTCACTGGGTGCTGACCACTCAAGGGGAAAGAGTGATGAGCGCTCCCATTTCGCGAGAACTCCACCAGAGGATCGTGACTCTCTACCACGACCGATTTCATGAAGAGTTCGCGAAGAAGCTCGAGGAGTTGAAATCGAAGTTCCCGGGGCGCGAGATCTATCATTTCGATTGCCATAGCATGCCCTCGGTTGGCACCGGCGCGCATTTGGACCAAGGGCAGCGGCGCCCCGATGTCGTGATCAGCGATCAGGAGGGACAAAGCACCTCGGCTTCGTTCAAGGATCTGACGATCTCGGCATTCGAAGCCCATGGTTTCAAGGTGGGATACAACTGGCCATACAAGGGAGGCCGGATCACCCAAAGGTACGGCAGGCCCGAGCAAGGACATCACACGATTCAAATCGAGCTGAATCGCGCGCTTTACATGGACGAGAAGACCAAGGAGCCCCTGCCTGGTTTCGCTTCCGTGGCTGAGAGGCTGGAAGCCGTGCTCAAAGAGGTAGTCGCGAAGCTTTCGACAGGATCGCTCTGAGCAAGCCGATGGAGGCCGATGGGTTCGTCACGGTCGAATCGAGGGGGCCAAGCCCCTCGCCATCGAACTGAGATTGCAAGCGCTGAAGATTGCAAATGCGGGACCGTGGATGAGCAGGGCGTGAGCGTGCAAACGAAGACGAGGATGTCGCGCCGGGATAAGTGCTTTGCGCCGAATACTCGAATTATCGTTATTGGGATAAGGTCGTCAGGGGAGGCCTGGAGTCGAGTCCCAGGTCAAAAATCAAATGAGAGAGCTTCTCCCGATGCTCCTTTTGAAGCTTGAGAAGCCGCTCGAGCTGTTCATGGATCGGGTGCCCGTCCGGGAGCTGCGTTTTTTCAGCGAGAATATCGGCCAAGATCTTTTCTTTGTCAGCCAGCAGGCTTTGCAGGCCCGCCTTTCTGATCTCGAGCCTTTTGGTCTGCTCTAAATCGAGTTTTTCGCGGAGCAATAGGCTTTCTGAATGCGCGCGCTTGAGCTCGGCAAGCAGCCTCTCGTTCTCGGATTGGAGTTTGCCGATCGTGTTCTGCTTCAAGGCGAGCTCCTGCGAATGGGCCTCTTTCAGGATTTCCAGTTCCGACTGGGATCTCTTGGCCTCCATATGAAGCCGATCCATGGAGGCCTCGATCTCGGCGCGGCGGCTCTCGGCGGCGTCCCGCTGGCTCAGTATCTCCCGAGCGCGCGACGAGAGCATCTGATGCTCTTGTGAAAGGCGCGAAAGCTGGTGCCTGAGGCTTTCGATTTGCTTTTGAGACGCAAGCCCAAGGGCGTCCTTCCGGTCTAGTTCGGCTTTGTAATGCTCTTTTTCCGCCCGTTCGTGGGCGAGGATGCGCTCGAGCTCGCTGGACAGGCGGATCCGCTCGCTTTCGCTCTCGCGTTTGATCCTTTCTGCTTCTGCTCTGAGTCGAGAGGCGAGCTCGCGCGAAGCGCGTTGGGTTTTTTTGCAACTCCAATTTGCGCGGGGCGTAACCTTGCGTCCTTCGTCGATTCGGCGCCGGGAGCGTTGAAGCTCCTCTTGCAGGGATTGAACCGTCTTCGAGAGATCCGAGCACCTGATTTCGAGCGACGCCCGCGCCTCCATGAATCGCTTGCGCTCGCCCGAGAGAGCGAGCTTCAAGCTCTCCTTCTCGTGCATCGCTCGCTTGAGGTCGGATGCGGCTGTACGGAGCTCTTGAGCGATTTTGGACTGTCTTTTCTCGAGCTCGGAGCGGAGAGCGGAGGCTGCGACAAGTTTGCGCTCGAACGCTCCTTTAGTCTCCATCAGCGCGTGATGCAGCGCCTGGATCTGCTTTTGGCACTGGGCGAGCTTGCGCTGGTGCTCCTGCTGGAGCTGGCGAATCCGCGACCTGCCCATGCGGGCGGCGTCTTCGAGCGCGTTGAGGAAATCGGTGTCTTCTGAAGAGCTCACTGAGTGCACCTCATCCTCAATTCTCAGGAACCCGCACCTATTTGTCAAAACGGCAAGATTTGCCGGTCAGCGCCTGAGATTCTGCTTGAAACGCGCTTTACGAATGGCGTTTTTCACCCGATAGAGCACCGCGGGACCGAAGAAAATCAGGTAATTGGAGAAGATCGCCAGGATATAGAATCTCTCCATCCACCCGCTCATCAGCAGCTGAATGCAGACCAGCGCGAGCGTCAGCCACGCCAGCCACTTCATCTTCACCGGAAGGATGAGAAAGAGGCGGACTTCCATCTCGGGGTAGAGCGCCGCGGCCGCCAGGAAGAGAGTCGCCTCGAAATACGAGACGTTGGCCACCGGGTATCCGGTGCCGAGCGAATAGGCGATGGTGACTAGAATGGAAATCAAGACGTAGAGCGTGGTCTTGAAAGCGCCCCATTCGTTCTCGATGGTATTGATGATAAAGTAAAGGAACCACAGAACGAAGAGCACCCAGATCGGGCTCATCGAAAGCGGCAGGGCCAGGAAGGTGACCAAGCGCCAGTATTCGCCCGCGAAGACCTGCGAGGGATAGAGCGCGAGCTGGTCCACCCAGGCAGGGTTCGACGCCACGAAGAAAAAGCCAAGCGCCTGAAGCGTGACGAATAGAATCGCGATGTTCGGGATCGCGAGCCATCCCAGGTAACGTTCGGCCACACGGAGCCACTTGGGCGTCTGTCCGCCCAGCATCAGCGAGCCTCCCGGATCTTCTTAAGGGTCATCGCTGTCTCAAGACAAGCCGCGGCGGCCTCGCGGCCCTTGTTCTCGGCGTTCGCACGGCTGCGCGCGATGGCCTGCTCCTCGGTGTATGTCGTCAGGATGCCGAAGCTGATGGGCGTTTCGGTTTGCAGCATTCCTTGCATGATCCCGAGAGTGGCTCCCAGGCTGATGAACTCGAAATGAGCTGTATCTCCCTTGATCACGCAACCCAGGCAGATGATCCCGTCGTAGCGCCCGGTCTTTGCGAGAGCTTGCGCCAGCAGCGGGAGCTCGAACGCGCCAGGGGCCTCGAGCTGCTCGATCCGATCCGCCGGGATATCCCTTTCGTGAAGGTAACCAAGAGCGCCATTTTTGAGCCCGGAGGTCATCTCCTCATTGAATCGGCTCACGATCATCGCGAATTTCATCTTCGACTCCTTCTTTATTGTGCCTCTGGCGAAGGGGCAAGGCTGGCGCCCAAGTTCAGGTCGTGCCCGAGCTTGTCGCGCTTGGCGGTGAGATAATTGAGATTGTGCGGGTTCACGCCCCCTTGGATTGGGAGCCGCTCCACGATCTTCAGGCCATATCCCTCGAGGCCCACGACCTTCTTGGGATTATTCGTGAGCAACCGGATCTGCCGTACGCCGAGGTGCCTGAGAATCTGGGCCCCCATGCCGTAGCGACGGAGATCGGCCTTGAATCCCAGGTGGCGATTGGCTTCGACGGTGTCCATGCCCTGGTCCTGGAGCTCGTACGCCCGGATCTTGTTGATTAATCCGATTCCGCGGCCTTCATGCCGCCGCATGTACACCAGAACCCCGTTGCCGGTCAGCGCAATCTGCTTGAGCGCGGATCGAAGCTGGTGCCCGCAGTCGCATCGCAAGGAGCCGAGCGCGTCGCCGGTCAGGCATTCGGAGTGGACCCGCACGTAAGACGGATCCTCGAGCGGGCCTTTGACCAGCGCCAGGTGCTCGGCCCCGTCGACCAGGCTCCTGAACGCGTGCACCTTGAATTCCCCGAACTCCGATGGAAATCGGGTTTGTGCCACTTCCTCGATCAACGACTCGGTCTCCATGCGCTTTTCGATCAGCTCCTGGATGGTCACGATCGTGAGCCCGTGCTCGGAGGCGAACTTGCGAAGATCGGTCAAACGGGCCATCGTCCCGTCCTCGTTCATGATCTCGCAGATCACGGCGGCGGGACGGAGGCCGGCCATCTTGAGGAGATCGATCGACCCTTCGGTATGCCCGGCGCGAACCAGGACGCCGCCTTCCATCGCGCGAAGCGGAAAGACATGCCCTGGCGAGACGAGGTCTTTGGCGCCTTTCGTGGGATCCGATGCCACGCGGATGGTCTGCGCGCGATCGGCAGCCGAGATCCCTGTCGTAACCCCCTCGCGCGCTTCGATCGAGACCGTGAACGCGGTTTGCCTGGGGCTTCGGTTCTGGGCGGTCATCATGGGAAGCTCCAGCTCCTCGATGCGTTTGCCTTCGAGCGCCAGGCAGATGAGGCCGCGCGCCTGCGAGGCCATGAAATTCACCGCCGCGGGAGTGACGAATTCCGCCGGCAACACGAGGTCGCCTTCGTTTTCCCGATCCTCGTCGTCGATCAGGATGATCATCTTGCCATTCTTCAGGTCTTCGATGGCTTGGGATAGGGCTGGCATAAACGCTCCACGTATTTCGCGAGCACGTCGACTTCCACATTGACCGGATCACCCGGCGCGACTCGCGACAAGTTGGTGTGCTCCCAGGTGTAGGGGATCAGGTGAACGCCCACGAGGGTCTCTTCGGCGGAAGCGTCCTGAACCGAGCTCAAAGTCAAGCTGACGCCGTTGAGGGCGATGGAGCCTTTCTCCACACAGTACCTTCCAAGGTCTCTCGCGAGCTGAAAACGGAGGTTCCGGCTCTCACCTTCGTTCTGGATGGAATGGACTCTTGCGAGCCCGTCCACATGCCCTTGGACCCAATGGCCGGATAGTCTGGCGCCGGATCGCAAGGCTCTTTCGAGATTGACCGGAACCGCTGGGTGCAGCATTCCCAGATTGGTTCTCCTGAGGGTTTCGTGGCTGACAAAAAAGAGAGCCTCGCCCGATGGAGTCGACTCGGTCACGGTGAGGCAGACGCCATTCACGGCGACGCTTTCGCCGAGCACGAGATCCCGAAAGGGGGTTCGCATCCAGAGGCGTGCGCCCGATTCCTCGGTCTTTGATTCTTGAACCAGGCCTTGGCCCTCGATAATCCCTGTGAACATTCAGGGAACTCTTTTACCCCAAATCACCCGACATGTCGCGGTAAGAGGTCGAGATCTCATCTTCTAGGCCAGGCCCCTGGCATGTGATGACCACTTTTTCATTCCATAGATTGGACTCGGTGACGCGCTGACATAAGGTCGGGCCCGCCTCGATCAGGACTTCGAGGCATCCTTGTTGTCCCAAAAAATCCAAGGATTCTTCGAGCTCCAGGCCTCGGACAACACGAAATCCGCTTTGCGTGACCTTTTGAATATAGCTTTCGGGAACCTGATTGCGACGGTCGAGGATCACCAGATGCCTGGATTTCTCGCGATGATCCGCAATATGACGCACCGTGAATAACGGTTGATCGGCCAGAATGGTTCCGCTCCCGGTGAGAATGGCATCGGCGCGTTTTCGAAGTTCGTGGGCGAATCGAAGGGACTGGGGAGAGGTGAAGGTCTTTTGCCCAGGAGGAGGCAGCATCGAGCCCTGGCTATCGAGCGCGATCTTTAACGTGACCCAGGGCTTGCGGTGAATGGACCAATGTTTGAAAGTTCGAATCAGTTGATCGCAGGCGGGACGGAGGACTCCCTCGATCACCTCCACGCCCGCGGCGCGAAGGGCCTCGGCCCCGTTTCCACGGACGTTGGGATTAGGATCTTTCGAGCCGAAAACCACTCGTCGGATTTGGGCTTCAAGGATCGCCCTGGTGCAGGGCGGGGTACGGCCCGCATGGTTGCAAGGCTCGAGCGTCACGACCAGAGTGTGAACGCGCTTGTCGAGGCCGAGATCGCGGCAAAGCTGCAGAACGTTCACTTCGGCGTGCGCGGTTCCCGCTTTTTCGTGAGCGGCGACCGCGAGGACGCGTCTGTTCTCGTCCAGAGC
>CAYNDM010000077.1:9515-10494 GCA_964395265.1 uncultured Bacteriovoracaceae bacterium | reverse complement strand
ATCCTATAACTGTTCGGAGTGTATTGAATTATGCCTCAAGTCACCATGCGTGAACTTCTCGAAGCTGGAGTTCATTTCGGTCACCAGACCCGCCGTTGGAATCCCAAGATGAAACCTTACGTCTTCGGAGCTCGCAACGGAATCTACATCATCGATCTTCAGAAGACCGTGGAGCAAGCTCGGGCTGCATGCGCATTCGCGTCGCAAGTCGCGGCTGAAGGAAAGAAAGTCCTCTTCGTCGGGACCAAGAAGCAAGCCAAGGACGTCGTCGAGGAAGAAGCCAAGCGCGCGGGCATGTACTATGTCACCAATCGCTGGCTGGGCGGCATGCTCACCAACTATCAGACCGTCAAAGCTTCGATCGATCGCTTGAAGAAGATCGAAAGCATGAAGAACTCCGAAGAATGGAACGAGACTCCCAAGAAGGAGCAGTCCCGTTACGAGCGCGAGCTCGAGAAATTGAAGAAATCCCTGGGCGGCATCGAAGACATGAAAAAGCTTCCCGGCGCGATCTTTGTTATCGACACCGAAAAAGAGCACATCGCGGTGAAAGAAGCGAAGAAGCTCGGTATTCCCACGATCGCCGTTGTCGACACCAACTGCGATCCTTCGGATATCACCCATGTTATTCCTGGTAATGACGATGCGATTCGAAGCGTTCGCCTCTTCGCTCGCTTGATCGCTGATAGCTGCATCGAGGGCGCGAAGGTCTACCAAGAAAAGCTTCGTGCGCAGGATGCCGCTGTTCTTTCGAAAGAAGAGCAGGAGCAGGAAGAGAAGAAAGTCTCTCGTTTCGAAGGCGATATCGACCTTCAGGGCATCGATGAGGCTGATCTCGAGGCTCAGGAAGAAGAAGCCACTGAGTCCACCGAAACTACTGAAACGACGACTGACGCCGACAAAAAGTGATCTGGCGAGTCTGTCTGCTCGAAACCTGGAGCCGCTCCGGCGGAGCCTCGCGGCCTGAGTGGGGCGGCTT
>CAYNDM010000077.1:0-9505 GCA_964395265.1 uncultured Bacteriovoracaceae bacterium | reverse complement strand
GGGCGGCTTCACTCAATATCAGAAGGAAAATTTACGATGGAAATCACGGCAAATTTAGTCAAAGAACTGCGCGAGAAAACCGGCGCTGGAATGATGGATTGCAAGAAGGCTCTTGCCGAAACCAGCGGTGATTTCGAGAAAGCGATCGAGTATCTCCGCAAGAAGGGTATCGCTTCCGCCGCAAAGAAGGCCGGCCGCGCGACGAAAGAAGGCGCTGTTGCGTCCTATATCCATGGCGAAGGCAAGGTCGGCGTTCTCGTCGAGATCAATTGTGAAACCGACTTCGTCGCTCGCACGGACCAGTTTCGCGACTTCGTAAAGGATGTCGCCATGCACATCGCCGCTGCGGCTCCTCAATGGGTTCGCCCCGAAGAGGTCCCTGCTGAGGTGATCGCGAAGGAGAAGGAGATCGCGATCGCTCAGATGCAGTCCTCCGGCAAGCCCGCCAACGTTCTCGAGAAGATCGCCGAGGGCAAGATCAACAAGTTTTACGAAGACACTTGTCTCATGAACCAGGCCTTCGTGAAGGATCCGAACAAGAAGATCGATCAGCTCCTGAAGGAGACGATCGCGGCTCTCGGCGAGAACATCACGATCCGCCGCTTCGCCCGCTTCGTGTTGGGCGAGGGCTTGACGGAACAGGCATCCGAGACCAGTCACTGAAAACACCCATCAGGAGGATTCGAGAATGGCAGCATCGAAGCAAAAACGAAGTGAGCCGTACAAGAAAATCCTCCTGAAGCTTTCGGGCGAGGCCTTGGCCGGCTCGAGCGGTTATGGGATCGATACGGACGTCCTGAAGGTGATCGCCGGCGAGATCCGCGAGATCCACAGCATGGGCGTTCAGATAGGGATCGTGCTGGGGGGCGGGAATATCTTCCGAGGCATCAAAGGTGCCACGGCGGGGATGGACCGCGCCTCAGCCGACTATATGGGGATGCTCGCTACGGTCTTGAATTGCCTGGCTCTTCAGGACGCTCTCGAGCAACTGGATGTGCATACTCGAGTTCAAACCGCCATCGAGATGCAGGAACTAGCCGAGCCGTATATCCGACGGCGCGCGATCCGGCACCTTGAAAAGGCGCGGGTCGTGATCTTCGGAGCCGGTACGGGCAATCCGTATTTCACGACCGATACCACCGCAGCGTTGCGAGCCATGGAAATCAACTCCGAGGTCGTCTTGAAGGCGACCAAAGTGGACGGGGTTTACGACGCCGATCCGATGAAAAACCCCGAAGCAAAGCGATTTGATGAAGTGAGCTACCTTGAAGTTCTGCAACGCGGGCTTCAAGTGATGGATTCGACCGCGATCTCTCTCTGTATGGACAACCAGTTGCCCATCATCGTTTTCAATCTTCACGAAAAAGGAGCTTTGAAAAAAGTGGTCGAGGGAGAGCACGTCGGTACATTGGTCAAATAAGGAGACGAAGAATGTCTAAAGCCATCGTGGATTCGATGTCCCAGAACATGGATAAAAGCTTGCAGGCCTTGAAGTCCGATCTTTCGAAGCTGCGTACCGGACGCGCTTCGACCACTCTCGTGGAGCCGGTCCAGGTCGATTATTACGGTTCGAGCGTTCCGATCAACCAGGTCGCGAACGTCCCCACGCCTGATGCCCGCACGATCCAGATCGCTCCCTGGGAGGGCGGCATGATCGGCGCCATCGAAAAGGCCATCTTGGCCGCCAACATCGGGTTGACCCCCCAAAACGATGGGAAAGTGATTCGCGTTCCGCTTCCGATGATGACTGAAGAGCGCCGCAAGGAGCTCGTGAAGCTCGTCAAGAAGATGGGTGAGGACACCAAGGTGGCGATCCGGAATCATCGTCGTGACGCGAACGAGGAAGTGAAGAAGCAGGAGAAGGAAAAGATTCTCTCGCAGGACGACGCTAAAAAGGCCATGGATCTCATCCAGAAGAAGACGGACGAAAAGACCGCGGAGGTCGACAAGATCGTCGCTGGCAAAGAAAAAGAGATCATGACGGTCTAGCGCGACCGCAGTCGATGGCCCCTACGCTGAGGATTCCAAAGCATATCGCGATCATTATGGATGGGAATGGGCGCTGGGCTCAACGGCGGCTTCATCCACGGGTTTATGGGCACATCCGTGGGGCTTCTCGAGTGAAGGAGATCGTGCGTGAAGCGGACCGATTGGGAGTGAAGGCCCTGACTCTTTACGCATTCTCCACCGAGAACTGGAAGCGTCCCGAAGCCGAGCTTCAAGTGCTTTGGAAGATCCTGAAAAAGTTCCTGAGGAAAGAGGCGGAGGAGCTGCACCGCGAGAACGTCCGGTTGAGGGTCATCGGCGAGGTTGAGCGCTTGGCTCCCGACGTAAGAGAGGTTCTGGATCCGGTGCTCGAACTCCTGTCCAGGAATACCGGAATCCAGCTGAACTTCGCGGTGTCCTACGGTTCCCGTCGCGAGATCGTTCACGCGGCGCAACGCTTCGCCCAGGACTGCGTGTCCGGGAGAGTCGATCCGGCTGAGCTCGATGAGAAGCGTTTCTCCGAATACCTATGGACCGGTGATCTGGGCGATCTCTCTGATGTGGACCTGGTCATCCGAACCAGCGGAGAGGTGAGAGTCAGCAATTTCCTGCTCTGGCAGGCAGCGTACGCTGAGTACGTGTTCTTGGATGTGTGTTGGCCCGACTTTCGGCCCAACCATCTTCGTCAGGCGATCGAGGAGTACTCATGCAGGGACAGGCGCTTCGGGGGACTCAAGGGGCAATCCCGAAGCAATTTCGCTGATCGCCCTAAGGAAGGATATTCAGCATGAAAACCTCATCCGAGCTGACCCTTCGAGTCGTCACTGCGTTGTTTGGAGTGGCGCTGCTCTTGGCGTTGATCCTGCTCACGGGCCGTCTTGGCATGGCGCTGATTGCGGTCGTGATCGCGTTGGGAATGGTGTACGAGTTCGTTTCGATCACCTTTTCGCTTCCTGACAAAAAGGAGAAGCGGGGCCTGCTTTTGGGGGTCACGTGGTTAGTGGCGTTTTTCGCGTTCCTGATTCCTCGCGCTGAGTACGAGATGCTGATTGCTTCCTTCCTGGGGCTCTTTTGTTATTTTCTTTTCACAGCCGAGCGACATAAGGATGACGCTTCGGCGTTCGCGACTCATTTTCGCGAGTTGATCTACGCTATGTTCGGACTTCTCTACTTGGGTTTTCTTCCTCTTTTCTTCGTGTTGATCCGAGACTCCGCGAATGGCATGCACTGGACGCTCGTTTTTCTCTTCGTCGTCTGGGCCGGTGATACCGGAGCTTACTTTGCGGGTAAGAGTTTCGGGCGGAGAAAACTTTACCCGGCGATCAGCCCCAAAAAAACGGTCGAAGGGGCCATTGGCGGATTGCTTTCGGGTCTGGTGGTTGCCATCCTTTATAAGGTATTGTTGTTCAGATCGATGTCCTGGGGAGCCGTGGTCACCGTTTCCCTTCTAGTCGGAGTGGTGGCCCAGATCGGCGATCTTTGCGAAAGCTACCTGAAGAGAGCTTTCGACACCAAAGACTCAGGTTCGATCTTGCCAGGGCATGGCGGGTTTTTGGACCGGTTCGACGGCGTGGTTTTCAGTCTGCCCGTCATGTACGGCTGCATCCGCATTTTTGGCTGATTAGGAGAATACTTTGCTTTCGATACTTGGATTCCTTGCTGTCCTTGGACCGTTGGTTATTTTCCACGAGTTTGGACACTACATCTTCGCGCGCATCTTCAACGTCAAAGCCGAGATCTTCTCCATCGGTTTTGGTCCCACGCTTTGGAAGAAGCAGATGGGCGAGACCGAGCTGAGGCTATCCGCGGTTCCGCTCGGAGGCTACGTCAAGCTCCTCGGCGAGGACGGAGAGACTGAACTTCCTCCCGAGCTCAAAGAGCGGGCGCTTCAGCGGCAAGCGCCCTGGAAGCGGTTCCTGATCTTCTTCGGTGGTCCGCTTTTCAATTTCATTCTGGCGATTTTGGTTTTCGCCCTCATTTTGGTGATCGGCGAGCCGCAGATGGCGAGCGTTGCCGGTCGCGTGGTGAAAGGCTCGGCTGCCGAACAGGCCGGATTCAGGAGTGGGGATCGGATCGTCTCGATCAATGGCGAGCCCGTCTCGCGCTACGAAGAAGTCGTTCTGAAGGTAAACGAGAGCCATGAACGGCCGCTGGTATTCGAAGTGCTGCGTCCGCAACCCGGAGGGGAGCCGCTCAAGGAGGAAATCAGCATCACTCCTTCGGGACGGCTGGGATACAGCGTTTATGGCGAACAAAAGCAGATCGGCGAGATCGACGGATTGTTCCCTACGGCTCGTTCGAATCAGATCGGGATTTCCGATCCAAATAGCCCTGCGGGCAAGATCGGCTTGAAGACCGGGGATAAGCTCATTGCCGTGGAGGGTAAACCTGTCAGCGACTGGGAGACGGTCGAGAATATCTATGGGTCTTTGACTCCGGGTTCGACGATCAAGTTCAAGGCGGAATCCGTTGACGGCAGGGTGACCGATGCAGCTCTGGTCAAGCCGGTGAAGTCCGCGGGCTTGGGACCGGACCTGGGGCTTCATTCCTCGGAGCTCTTCGTGGATAAGACGGTCGAAGGTTCTCCCGCCGAGGCGGCCGGGATCAAGCCCGGCGATCGGCTGATCGGGATCGGAGAGCGCCGGGTCCAGAGTTTTTTCGAGCTCAAGGATGCCGTCCATCAGGCGGGCGAGAACTCCGGCAAAGTGATCGTGCATTGGGAACGTGAGGGACGCGAGATGACTGCGGATATCACCCCCACGATCAAAGAGGGCCGGGATGCCGCGATGGCCAAGACCACTTCGATTACGGTAGGGGTCGTGCCGATGCTGACTTGGGCGGAACCCGAGATGATCGTCGAGCGGATCTGGAATCCTTTCATGCTTTTGTACAAAGCGTCCGAGCGCATGGTGACCTTTTCCTGGCGAAATATCGTGTCGCTCAAAAAGATGTTCACAGGCGACGTGTCGATCGGTACGCTCGGCGGACCGATCCTGATCGGAAAGCTCGCAGGTGATTCCCTTTCCCGTGGCTTGATTTCCTTTCTCACCATGATGGGCATCCTTTCCGTCGGGCTCGGAGTTCTGAATATCCTTCCGATCCCAGTGCTCGACGGAGGCCATCTGCTTCTCTTGGCGATCGAGCAAGTGAGAGGGCGACCCTTGACCGTCCGGCAGATGGAGATAGTGCAGCAGGGTGGGCTGTCGCTGATCCTGCTCTTGATGGTCATCGTCATGCGGAACGACATCGCTCGACTCTCGATTTTCGAGTGACGTAGGTTTCCGATGAAGCTTCTGGCCTGGGACACTTCTTCCAAAACCGGGACGATTGTCGCCCTGAAGTGGGATGATCGCTCCACACAGGGAAGGGATAGCCTTCAGCTGATCAGCGAATGGACCCTCAATGTCGAGGCGATGCATTCGGATCGCCTGCTTTGGGGCATTCATCAGGTGCTGGATGCGGCTGGCTGGCATATCCAGGATGTGGACCTGTTGGCGGTGGGAATCGGACCCGGGAGTTTCACGGGCCTTCGAATCGGGGTCACGACCGCGCGAACGCTCGCGCATACGCTGGGGAAGCCGCTGATCGGTGTCTCCAGTCTCGCTGCGTTGGCCCGACCGGCGGCTCTCTGGCTTTCGACCCAAAAATCGCGGGTGGTCATCGTCGCTTCGACGGATGCCAGCAAGGGAGAGCTTTTCACCTTCATCGGGAGCGCTCGCTCAGCCGTGGACTGCGTTGTCTTGGGCGACGACCACGGGGCGGGACTTTGGAAGCGGGGTGTGGAAGAATCAGTGCTCTCGCCCGAAGAGCTGGTCAAGACGGTCAAGCGCAAGCTGAAGGAGGGCGGTTCCCAGTCGGCGTCCGAGGCCCGTTGGATCAGACTGGGCGAAGGCGGACGTCGCTATCCCGATGCTTGGAAGGAGCTTCCTGCCAATAGGGAACTTGAGCCTCCGGTTCCGTTTTCCGACGTCGTTCAAGGAAGGTATCTGGGGCTTCTCGCCTGGGAGGCGTACCAAGCCGGGATTCAGAGAGATCCCCTGAAAGTCCATCCTCGGTACCTTCGGGACTCGGATGCCGAGGTGAAGCTCCGTGCTGGACTTCTTCCTAAAGGTCCTACCCGCGGTTGATATGTTCGGGCCGATCGCCGCATTTCTCGCATCCGTGACCTGGGCGGTAGGCAGCTCAGCCTACTCCAAACTTTCGCAAACCTACTCGCCCTTCGCCGTGAATTTCACTCGCGCCCTGGTCGCGGCGCCACTCTTTGCGCTGGCTACCTTCGCGCTCGAAGGAGGATGGTCCGGAGGAATCTTGGCTCTTTCTCAGCTGAGTTGGAGTCACGTCGGCTGGTTCGGTCTCTCCATGATCGCGAGTTACGGCCTCGGAGACGTTTGTTTCCTTTGGAGCACGCGTTCCCGGGCGTGCCGGGCGCGCTTGCCATCGCCTCATCCTACCCCGTGGTCATGGCGCTCGCTGAGTTGGCTACCGGTCAAAGTCCGCTGACCTGGACCCAGGGCTTAGGCTTGCTGTTGACGGTATCCGGGGTGATCATCGTGATTCTCTACGCGCCTCGTCCGCAGATTGACCTTTCGGGCGTGGTTCCAGCGGGCGTTCGGCTCTCCAAGCGCTGGGTCGGAGTCGTGTTTGCATTGATCACGGCGCTCCTATGGGCCGCGAAAGGGTATGCGGTAGCTAAGGGAAGCGCAGGGATTCAAGCGTCGGTCGCCAACTGCCTGAGAATGCCGCTGGCTTTGGCTATCACCTTTGCCCTGGGGCGCCTCCTGGCTCCCAAGGGGGAAGTGGTGTTGCCGCTTCGCCAGGTCCGGGCCTCGCTTCTTCTCTTGGTCTTTGAGGCTTTTGGAGGGGCGTTCTTCTATACTTATGGCCTGGCGAATTCTCCTCTGGTGATTGGGGCCACTCTGACGTCCCTCGCTCCGGTTTTAGCTGTCCCGGCGGCTTGGATCCTTGGTCTCGAGCGGCTTTCGTTGATCCGGAGCGTAGGGGTCTCGAATGTAGTCGTCGGAATCTGGCTGCTTGTCCGATAGGGCCCAACTGCCCCGAATAGCTCGGTATTGAGGCGCCAAGTCAAGGTTCCTTGCAAAAAACCCCTGAGATTGTTAGGCTTTTGCACGAATGCGCAAAATCTATATCGTACCCAATATCGTCACCACGGCGAACATGTTCTGCGGCTTTTATTCGGTGATCGCGTCGATTGACGGAGACTTTGTCAAGGCAGCGTGGCTGATCGTGCTTGCCGCGGTTTTCGACATGCTCGATGGTCGGGTGGCCCGTTTGGCGAAAGCCACGAGCGAATTCGGGGTGCAGTACGATAGCATGTCGGATCTGATTTCATTCGGTTTTGCGCCTAGCATCCTTCTTTACCTTTGGGCTCTGGCCCCCTACGGGCGCCTAGGCTGGCTCGCGGCCTTCTTGTTTGCCGCCTGCGGGGCCCTTCGCCTGGCACGGTTCAACGTGTTCTCGGGTGTCCTTCCCAAGGCGTTTTTTCAGGGGCTCCCGATTCCGATGGCCGCGGGCGTGGTGGCGACTTTCGTGATCTTCAACGCGACTACCGGCTGGCCAGCAGAGATGGAGGATGTTCTCATCAGCCGTCAGATGGTGGCCTTGGCGTTCACATTCACTTTGGCGAGCCTCATGGTCAGCACGATTAAATTTCCCTCGTTCAAGGAGCTGAATTGGCGCTCCAAAGCCAGTTTCGGCTACCTGATGATCGGCGTTTTGGGGATGATCCTGATCGCCGTCAAACCCGAAGTCACTCTTTTCTTGATTCTCTTGAGCTATGTGGGAATAAGCCTGGGATGGAACGTGATCCGGTGGGTCCGGGGACCTTCACCGGCCGAACAGCGCAAAGCGGCTCGCGCTGCCGCCCATCTTGAACAGCAGGCCCACGGCCAAGGTGACTAGAATGGCTCAGACATCTAGGAAATTCAAAGTCGCTGTTGTCGGCGCAACGGGCGCCGTCGGTAGAGAGTTGCTCTCGATCCTAGAGGAGCGCGATTTTTCGATCGGCGAGCTCTTGCTTTTCGCTTCACCCCGTTCTCAGGGGAAGGGGATTCAGTTCAAAGGCAAGACCTACTCATGCAAGGTTCTCGAGAAGGGCTGCTTCGTCGGGGTGGACCTGGCGTTTTTCGACGCCTCGGACGCGGTGTCGAAAGAGTGGGTCCCCCAGGCGGCCGAGGCCGGCGCGTGGGTAGTCGATAACTCGGCTGCATTCCGATACGATGAGGAGTGCCTGTTGATCGTTCCGGAAGTCAATGGCGAGCTCCTCGAGAAGCATCTGAAGAAGCCGAGCCACGCAGCCAAGGAAAGGATCGTCACCGGGCCCAACTGCTCGACCGCTCAGATGGTGGTGGCTCTCAGGCCCATTCGAGACCACTGGGGCATCAAGCGCGTCGTGGTGTCGACTTATCAGAGCGCAAGCGGAGCGGGTGCCGCTGCGATGGAGGAACTGGCCGCCCAGACCATGGGGATCTTCAACCAGAAGCCCGTGCCTGCGAGGGCGTTCGCCCATCAGATCGCTTTCAACTGCATTCCTCAAATCGGCGGGTTCAACGATGAAGGCTACACCAGCGAAGAGCACAAGATGATCATCGAGAGCCGCAAGCTCCTGGGTATGCCCGATCTGCGCATCACGGCGACTGCCGTCCGCGTGCCGACTTTCTCTTGTCACGGAGAATCCGTGAATGTGGAGTGCGAGAAGGCCTTCACGGTCGAGGCGGTCCGCAATGTCCTTGCATCGCAGCCCGGAGTCATTCTCCAGGATGATCCCGCACGGAAGATCTATCCGATGAGCCGTCCTGGGGACGACTCTCCGGTCGAAGGCGCTACCGGACGCGATGCGGTTTATGTCGGGCGCGTAAGGCGCGATGCGAGCGTCGAGAACGGCCTGAATTTCTGGGTTGTGTCGGATAACTTGAGAAAGGGTGCCGCATTGAATGCCGTTCAGATCGGTGAAGTCCTGGCTCAGCATCTGCGCTAGTCTTGTCGCTCTAGCGCTTTCCTGGAACGCGAATGCCACGGTGACCATCGAGGCGGTCGAGCCATATGCGCTGGATGGCAAGAATCTCTATTATTACGTGGGTACCGATCAAACGCACGTGGATTCGGCGGCTGGATTTCGCGCGATTTCCCCAACCGAAAGCTTCTCGAACGCGACGGCGGATCTCAATGATGTCGTGAAGATCGAAGTCACTTCGAACACCAACTTCGATACCAATGACCTTACGCTCGCTCTTTTCGTGAATGAGGGCGGTACGGATAAAGCGATTCCGATCGCCTCCGTCAACGGGGTACGCTGCGGAACGGGAGACTCCGACTGCCGATCCCTTTCTGGGGTGTTCTATTATTCCGTGGACTACAACGAGCTCGAGACGGTCGAGGTCGGATTTTACCTCACGGATCTGTGCAGAGCGCTCTCGGGTACGTTCAATAGCATCTGCACGTCAAACCACGATGTGGATGCCTTTCCTACCGGCACCAAACGTTCGGGTGATATCATCGTGAG
>CAYNDM010000076.1:0-10514 GCA_964395265.1 uncultured Bacteriovoracaceae bacterium | reverse complement strand
TTCCTGTCATTCGACGAGAACAATCTTCATATCTATAAGTTGTCTGCCTCGCAGCTGATCCAAAGCGAGCCCGACGCTTCGAGCTTCCCTTCAGGCGGGATGAGGGCGACGTTCGAGGCCCGCGGTTACACGGCCTGGGATCCCACCAGCCCGATCTTCATCATGGATTCGGCCGGTACCAAGACTCTTTGTATTCCCTCGGCGTTCATCAGCTACCATGGCGCCGCTTTGGACGAGAAGACTCCGCTGATTCGGAGCATGGAGGTCCTGTCGCAGAAGGCGTGCGAGCTGCTCTCGCTCTTGGGAGTCAAGGGTGTGAAGCGAGTCGTGCCCACTCTCGGTATCGAGCAGGAGTATTTCCTGATCGATCGCGCATTCTTTTCTCTGCGCCCCGACTTGGTCATGACGGGTAGGACGCTGCTCGGGTCACAGCCTCCGAAAGGCCAACAGCTCGAGGATCACTACTTCGGCAGCATTCCGGCCCGGGTGATGGCTTTCATGGCCGAGGTCGAGCACGAGCTCTACAAGCTGGGCGTGCCGATCAAGACCCGCCACAACGAGGTGGCTCCCAGCCAGTATGAGACCGCCCCGATTTTCGAAGAGGCGAATATCGCCACGGATCACAACCAAGTGGTGATGGAAGTCATCAAAAAGGTGGCCATGCGCCACAATTTCAGAGCGCTCCTCCACGAAAAACCTTTCGCGGGCGTGAACGGAAGCGGCAAGCACAACAATTGGTCCATGATGATCGCCGCCAGCGGAAAGGACCTGGATGGCGATAACCTGCTCGATCCAGGAAAGACTCCGCAGGAAAACATGAGGTTCCTGATGGTCCTCATGGCCGTTCTCAAGGGAGTCCACAAGCACTCCGGGCTCCTTCGCGCGGGGATCGCCTCGGCGGGCAATGACCATCGCTTGGGCGCGAACGAAGCTCCTCCCG
The DNA here is from genome assembly GCA_964395265.1 of uncultured Bacteriovoracaceae bacterium. GTDB lineage: Bacteria > Bdellovibrionota > UBA1018 > UBA1018 > UBA1018 > CAYNDM01. The sequence goes on along the minus strand of CAYNDM010000076.1, from coordinate 9,574 downwards.
CGATCATCTCCTTGTTCTTTGGGTATCTTCTCAATCGTATCCTGAACGACATCGAGTCCGGCACGATCAAAGGAGAGAGCGCCGAGAAGACCGTTCTGGCCTTGGGCGTGAGCAAGCTACCCGAGATCATGCGCGACAATACGGACCGCAACCGGACATCCCCGTTCGCCTTCACCGGCAACAAGTTCGAGTTCCGCGCCGTAGGCTCGTCGGCATCCTGCTCCTTCCCCATTACCATGGTGAACGCGGCAGTGGCCGACGGCTTCACCGAGCTCACCGCGGCTCTCAAAGGTAAGCTCGATGCCGGAAAGAAGTTGGACGCGGCCGTGCTCGAGGTGATCCGCGAGGTGATCCTGGAGACCAAGGCGATTCGCTTCGAAGGCAATAACTACTCGGAGGAGTGGGTGAAGGAGGCTGAGTCCAGGGGGCTTCCGAACCTGAAGAAGACGCCCGAAGCGCTCGCTCAAATGGTAACGCCGAAGTCCACGCGCCTGCTCACGGGTCTGGAGATCCTGACCGAAGCCGAGCTGCACTCGCGCTATCACGTGCATGTCGAGCAATACATCAAGAAGCTCACGATCGAGCTCAATACTTTGCAGTCGATCGTGGATACCCTCGTGCTTCCGGTAGCGTTCTCGTACCACGGTCACCTGGCCGCGGCCACGGCATCCGCGGTCTCCGCTGGCGTCGCTGCGCCCCAGTCCGAGGCGCTGAAGGAATTGACCGGGGTGATCACCGCGCTTCAGCGCAAGCGCAAGGCGCTGGGCGAGACGGCGGTGAAACTGGGCAGCATTTCGTCCGAAGAAGATCAGGCGAAATTCCTGGCTTACGAGGCCTCTCCCGCGATGGAAGACGTCCGGGCTCTTTGCGATCAGCTCGAATCGCTGGTTTCGGACGAGTACTGGCCGTTGCCGAAGTATCGGGAGATCCTGTTCCTCAGTTGAGCTGAGACGGATCGAATTATGATCGAGTCGGGCGGGTGGAGCGTATCCATCCGCCCTTTTTCATGGGCAGGGAGGCGAGAGAGGGGGCCCCGGGCATCCGATGCCCCAAACCGTGCAGATGTTCAGGCGCTCGCACATATTCGTCGATAGCGTCCCGGCGGTCTCCAGCGGCGGGTTCGTTGCTCGCTGAACCGAGCTGTAAACGACTCCGTCGCCGGATTTGATGATCCCGGTGTCGTTCACGGCGGCTCCGTGAGAAGCGGCCAAGGCGCCGTCACGAACTCGGATCATGTATCGGATTTCGATGGTTTCGGCGGCGTCGCAACCGGCAACTCCCTGAGGCGGAATATCCGGCAGCAGGTCAGGGCGAGCCGGGCAGTGAGGGATCCAGACGGTCCAGACCTCGAAGGGGCAGGTGACTGCCGGGGGATTGGCGCCCGCGCAAAGCGGATTGACGGTGCCATCCGCCGCCAAAGCCGCGGGGCCGCCCGGCTTTCCGTTGATATCGTATTTCACGCTGTTCGCGCCTTGAGAAGGCCCGCTGATCTGCAGTGCTGGCGAGAGATCAGGCCTGGGATAGTAAAGAGTCAGAGGGTTCGGGCTTCCGTAAGCGGCGGGAGTCGAAGGCGACGTGCAGTCCAGGCCGTCACCGCTGCAGGAGTTGTCCCCGCCGGTAGTGTCCGAGCATCGAATGCAGTCCATGAGGCCGGGATTCGCGCCGGCATTGGCGGCCGCGTATCTCAGCGTCGCCGGCATCGCCGCGATCGCGGCGAATCGGGTCGTGATCAGGTCCCGCGCGCGCACGATCCGTCTCATATGGTTGGTCTTGGCGACGTACGCCATGAATGCCGTGCTTCCGAGCAGTGCGATGCTCAGCAGGCCCGAGGCGACCATCACTTGGATCAAGCTCATGCCGCTTTGGTTCGCGAGGATACGAGCTCTGAGGCGGCCGAGGTTCCGGCATCTGGACATGGTTCGATTGTACCATGCTGCCGCGGCTCGTGGTCAAATCCGAGCCAGGCCTTTTAGGGTCAGGATCAGTTTTAAGCCGGTCAGATATGCCTGGGCCGGCAGATCGATGAGCGCCCAGCGGAAGTGCATCGGGAGGCTCTCCGGAGATGTGTCGTCGCAGACACGGATGGATGGCTTTGGCGGCTGAGAGCTCACGCCCTGGATCGATCCGATTCGATCCGATCGCTCATGGGACGCATCGGGGCTCGTCTTGGCAGTCTCCGCGCTCGATCTGGCGGGTGCCCTGGATGCGAATGGGTTTCTTCCTAATCGGCTGCTGCTCATGCCTGGCACCGCCTGAGGAGCTCTTCTCCCGCCTTCAAATAATCCTGCGCTCCTCGCGAGCCGCGGTCATAGTCGATCACGGAGCGTGCGTGACCGGAGCTTTCGGCGATGGCGGCGTTGTCATGAATGGGGGTTTCGAAGAGCAACTCGCCCAGCTCGTCGCGGAGCACGGTCAGAACCTCCTGGGTCAGCTTTCGACGGAGTGACACCTGTGTCGGGAGCACGCCCAGAATGCGCAGCCTGGAGTTCCAGCGCCGCTTGACGTCCTCGATAGACTCCCGGATCTTCACGATCCCCTCGAGCCCGAAGAACTCGGGCTGAACGGGAATCAGCACGCCGTCGCTCGCGCAAAGCGCGTTCAGCGTCAGGAGATTCAGGCTGGGAGGGGTGTCGATCAGGACAAAATCGAAATCGCCTTTCACCTGCTCCAGGAACTTCGTCAGGATCATCTCTTTGTCGGCGCGGGAGAACAGATAGTACTCGACGCCCGAGAGGGCCTTGTCGGAGGCGATCAGGCGAATCGAGGGAAGGCGGGTCTCGGAGACCCAATCCGCAGCGGTTTCGCGATCCGGGGCTCTTTTGGACAGATACAGCTCATCAAGAGTGCGGGTCGATCCTTCGGCGGCGTCACCCGTCGCCACGCCGAGGTAGCTGGTGAGGTTGGCCTGAGGATCGCTATCGACGAGCAGGACTTTCTTTCCGCCACGGGCCAACGCGGCCCCCAGGTTCATGGTGGTCGTCGTCTTTCCGACGCCTCCCTTTTGATTGGCGATGGTGATGATCATTTTTCCTCCCCGTTCTGGTCGACCGGACCGAATTCGGTTGGATTGATCCCGTATTTGCGGATTTTCCTGAGGAGCGTGTTCTTGGGAATGCCCGCGTGCGCCACCGTCTGGTTGATTCGTCCGCCGAATCTCCTCAGGGCGCTGGTGATGAAGTTGCGCTCGAACTGCTCCTTCTGGTTGTGGAAGTCGATGGCCACCGTATCCGGAAGCGACGAGGTCAGGACTTCGCCCGTGGCGCGGTCGCTTCGGGGCTTGAGATCGCCGGGAAGCGAAGCCAGCGTGACGTATCGGGAGGTCTCGAGCACGAACGAACGCTCGATCATATTCTCGAGTTCTCGGATATTCCCGGGCCAGGTGTAGTTCTTCAGGGCGTTCAGAGCGTCCTCGCGGATTCCCCGGATCTCGGTCTGGGTGCGAATGCGGTCGTGGTGCGCGTTGAATTTCTCGATGAAATGCTGCACGAGGACCGGGATGTCCTCGATCCGATCGCGCAAAGGAGGGAGGTCGATCGGCATCACGTTCAGGCGGTAATAAAGGTCCTGACGGAACTGCCCTTGGCGGATCATCTCCTCGAGGTCGCGGTTGGTGGCGGCCACGATCCTCACGTCGCAGCGGATCTCCCGATTGGAGCCGATCGGAGTGAATTTCCGCTCCTGAAGCACCCGAAGCAGCTTGACCTGCATCGCGGGCGATATCTCCCCGATCTCGTCGAGGAAGAGCGTGCCGCCCTCAGCGTACTGGAACTTGCCGATATGCCTGCTGTCCGCTCCCGTGAACGCGCCCTTTTCATGACCGAAGAGCTCGCTTTCGATCAGCGTCTCCGGGATCGCTCCGCAGTTCACCGCGACGAACGGCTTATCCTTCCGAGGGCTGTTGAAGTGAATCGCGCGAGCGACCAGCTCTTTGCCGGTCCCGTTCTCGCCGCGAACCAGGACGCTGGTGTTGACCTCGCCCAGCCTGGCGATGATCTTGAAGAGCGACCGCATCTGCTGGGAGTTGCCGATGAACTGCTCGCCGTTGTCCAAAGTGATCTTGGGAGAGGATAGGCCCATCTCCTCCGCCAGCGAATGCGCTTCGCAGGCGCGGTTGACGAGGTCTCGGATATCCGATTCCTGCACGGGCTTTTCGATGTAGTCATAGGCGCCTTCGCGCATCGCCTCGACGGCGTCGCGGATGTTGCCGTGGGCGGTGATGATCAGCACGGTGATCGCGGGGTCAAAAGCCCGGATCCGGCGCAGAACCTCCAATCCCGACATCCTGGGCATGTTCACGTCGAGGAGGACCAGGTGGATCGCGCTTGGGTTGTCCACCCCGCGCTCCTGGATCATCGCCAGGGCTTCCTCGCCGTCCTTGGCTTCCAGTGCGTTGTGATTCATGGCGGCCAGGAAGTGGGTCAGCGACTCCCGAAGCTCCCTTTCGTCATCGACTACGAGGACATTGAGGTTGGCTGGCATAAGCGCTTAGATCCTAGACTTCGGAGCCTCGAGTGGCAACGTGAAACTGAAAGTCGTCCCCTTGCCTTCGACGCTTTGGACCCGGATGGTGCCGCCGTGCAGCTCAATGAAGTATTTCGAGAGATAAAGGCCTAAGCCGGTCCCTTTGACCTGCTCGTGCATCGGGTTGTTCAGTCGGTGGAATTTCCTGAACATCATCGGAAGCTGGTCCTTGGGAATCCCGGGGCCGAAATCCTCGATCTCGACCTGGATGGAATCGCTCTGCTCGCTGGAGCGGATCACCACGCGGGAACCGGCGGGGCTGTACTTGATCGCGTTATCGACCAGGTTGGTGAGCACCTGCCTCATCAGGTCCTCGTCGCATTCGACCGAGAAAAGCGGCTCGAGCTGGGTCTCGATCTTGATTCCCTTGGTCGCGGCGAGAGGATTGAGACGCTTCACGCATTGTTCGATGATTCGGTTGATGTCGTTCGACTTTTTGTTGAGGATGACTTTTTGGGACTCGATCTTCGAGAGATTGAGGATGCTGCTGATGTAGTGTTTGAGCTCGTTGTTGCTGTTCTCGATCGAGTCGAGGAGCTCGCGCGGGGTCTTCGCCTCGCGCCTGAGGCGGTCCACCACGGCCTGGATTTTCGCGAGAGGGGTCTTCAGGTCGTGACTGACCAGTGACAGGAAGTTGGATTTCATCTTGTCGAGCTCGCGCAGGTTCTGGGCTTGCTTGAGCGAACGCCACTGCAGGTTCTCCTGGACAGCCAGCCGGTACCCCGTGAAGACCAGGTAGGTGATCAGCAGCGAAAGGCCGATGTTCGCCGACTGGATGTAGATCGCGAACTGGTCGAGCAGGAACTGGGTGGCGACGAAGGCTGCCGCTCCGATTCCCGAGACCGCGAGGGCGCTGATCCAGATGGGGTAGCTGATGATGCAGAGGGACGCTGCCAGGATGATCGACAGGATCAGCGCCGCGTGCTCAATGAAGCTCGCGCGGTAGATCCGCTGGTGGTTGACGATCGTGTCGATCTGGTTGGCCAGGATCTCGGCGCGGCTCATCTCGCCGAACGGGGTCTTGAAAAAGCTTCCGCTCAGGGCGCCTCCCAACGTCTCCAGCGGAGGGCGATCGCCTTCGCGGGTCAGCAACACGGTCTTTCCTTCGAGTTTCTGACAGGCCTCGCTGGCTTTGCCGTCAAGCACGTCGATCGCCGAGCAGAAGGTGACGGTCCCGGGGGGACCCATGTAGTTGATCAGGTACGGAGCTGAACGGTCGGCGGAGGTTTCGTGGGAATGGCCAGCGAGACGGTGTACGGCATCGACGATCGCGAGCTCCCCGTGCCGCTCGAGGACGGATTGGCGGATCACCCCGTCCGAGTCGGCGAAGACGTTGTTGAAGCCGAAATTCTTGTGCGTCGCCGTCATCCGGTCCGAAGGGCGCCGGAATTTCCCCTCATGATCGAACTGCGAACTCCACACGACTTTGGGATCGGAGGAGACTGCTTCGAGTCCGGGATCGGAGTAGGACTCCACCACTTCAGGCGGGATGTACCAAGTCACCACGACCGCTCTCGGCTGATGCGAGAGCAGGGATTGGATCACCGCCTTGAACGCGTTTGGATCCCAGTAAAAGAGCTCCCGCATTCCTTCGAAGCGGTCAGGCTCGGGGATGTCCGTGACGGGAAGGTAGCGCTTCTTCAGCTCCTTGAACTCCTCCGCGCTGATATCGAGGATGACGACGTCATCCGAGCCCGGGCGCGGGCCACGCAGCTCCATCCGGGCGGAATAGATGGTCTGCTCCAGTTCCTTGAGGGGGATCAAGGAGAGGAGGAAGCAGATCGCGATGCGAAAAAGGAATGCGCTGGAGTTCACGGGTTTACACTGCCAAACAGAACCTAGTTAATGGGTCGAATTTGCGGTAGTGTAAAATGAATGAATTTGACTATTAGAGTCAACAAGGCGCCCTGGTTCAGGGTGTTCCTTTCGGGCATTGCGGCTTGGTACGGCAGGCGGGTTTCGGAGCGAAACCTGACGGGCCAATTCATGAGGAAGCTTAGGCGCTTCTATCTGGGAACCTTCAAGCCAGCCTATATCCAGGATTCCATCGCCCGCACTCGCCAAGGCGAATGCCATCGCTGCGGCCTTTGCTGCGAATTGATCTACCGGTGCCCTTTCCTGGGACGCGATAGCCAGCAGCTCCCTTACTGCAGGATCTACGGTGATCTTCGGCCGGCTAATTGCCGGAACTATCCTTTCGACGCGATCGACTCCGAGGTCGATGGCTGCGGTTTCAAGTTCGAGAAGTGATGAAGTGATATGGAAGTTATTCGCGGGATTCGCAATCTGAAGCGAGCGTTGGAGAGGCCGGTTGTCATGATCGGCAACTTCGATGGAGTGCATCTAGGGCATCAGAAGATCCTTTCCGTGGCCAAAGAGCAGGCGAGGAGCCGCTCCGGAACGCTGGTGGCCTATACTTTCAGGCCTCATCCTCGGGTGGCGCTCCGACCGGAAGCGGAGATCCCGCTTCTTCTCACCTACGATGAAAAGCTCGAGCTGCTGGGGCAGATGGGCGTGGACGTGGTCATCGACGAGCCGTTCAGCCGCGAGTTTTCGACGACCACCGCGGAGCGGTTCTTCAGTGACGTGATCCTGACGCAGCTGAATGCGGTCTCGATCGTGGTGGGCTATGATTTCGCTTTCGGCAAAGAACGGGAAGGCCACCTGGACGCTCTCGCCTCTCTGTGCGAGCGCGCCGCCGTCAATTTGACCGTGGTCGAGCCTCAACGCCTCGGAGACGAGGTGGTGTCCAGCTCCCGGATCCGAAAGCACCTCCTGGCCGGCGACGTCGCGGCCGCCGCGAGGCTTCTGGGCCGGGAGTTCTTCTACCGTGGCGTAGTGATCAAGGGGGAGGCCAGGGGAAGGAAGATCGGGTTCCCAACGGCCAACCTCAGGCTCGAGAACAAGATCGCCCTGCCGAACGGCGTTTACGCCACTTGGGCCGTGCTCGGTGATCGGCGCTTCAATAGCGTGACGAATGTGGGTACCCGCCCGACTTTTGTCGAGGCGACCGGGTCGGAGCTTCCGGTGCTGATCGAAACGCATCTCTTGGATCAATCTCTCGATCTTTACGGCAACACGCTCGAAGTCCGCTTCGTTGATCGGCTCCGGGACGAGCGCAAGTTCGATAGTGTCGAAGCCTTGACGGCGCAGATCGCGCAAGACGTGATTGCCGCGCGCCGGATTCTGACCTCTTCTTGACAAAAAATGTCACCCCTCTGAAAATAATAACCAAGAGATATCCACCACGATCTCGACTCGCTTGCAGGATGCAAGTCTTCTGAGGGAACGGAATCCATGTCGCGCCAGCTGGCCGAATTGTTGGTCAAAGAAAAAATCATCTCCGCGGATCAACTCAATCAGGCTGTCGTGGCGGTGAACGGAGGCGCCAAGAGCCATGTCCGCTATCTGATCCAACAGAAGCACATCGCCGAAACCAAGCTTCTCTTCTATCTCTGCCAGAAGTTCGGTCTTCCCAGCATCAATCTCTCGAAGTTCGAGATCAATCCCGACGTCATCAAGCTGATACCGCCTGATATCGCGCGCAAGCACGAGATCCTGCCCATTCAGGCCAACCGCGGCACTTTGGTGGTCGCCATCGCGGATCCTACCTATATCCCGCAGCTCGAGCACATCAAGTTCATCACCAAGATGCAGGTCGAAGCGGTCTTGACCTCCTTTTCCGCGTTCGATCAGGCGATGGACAAGTACTACAGCGGCGTCGCTTACGTCGGCCAGGCGATCGAGTCCTTCAAAAAAGGAGCCGCGAAGAAGAAGGACCAGGAAGAGGAAGCCGAGAAGATCGAGATCCACAACATCGACACGCACGGCGCCGAGTTCGATGCGCCCGTGATCACGCTGGTGAACGGGATCCTGGCCGAGGGCATTCGCCGAAACGCGAGCGATATCCACGTCGAGCCCTACGAGAAACGCTTTAGGGTGCGCATGCGCACGGATGGGCAGCTCATCGAGGTCGCCGAGATCCCTCTCGAGATGAGGCGCTCGGTGATCGCGCGCTTCAAGATCATGTCGCGAATGGACATCTCCGAATCGCGGGTGCCGCAAGACGGTCGCATCAAGCTCAAGTCGAACGGCAGGGAGATCGACTTCCGCGTGAACTCCATGCCGACGCTTTTCGGGGAGAAGATCGTTCTTCGTATGTTGGCTTCGGGGAACCTTCAGCTCGACCTGCTCAAGCTCGGGTTCGAGCCCCGTCAGCTCGAGGTCTTCAAAAAGGGTATTTACGCGCCCAACGGCCTGGTTTTGGTCACCGGTCCCACGGGAAGCGGAAAGACCACCACGCTCTACTCGGCGCTGTCAGAGCTCAATCAGGTCACCGACAACCTCTCGACCGCCGAGGACCCGGTCGAGTACAACCTCGAAGGAATCAACCAGGTGCAGGTCAACAAGGAGACCGGGCTGACCTTCGCTTCGGTCCTGCGCGCTTTGCTTCGCCAGGACCCCGACACGATCCTCGTGGGGGAGATCCGCGACTACGAGACCGCCGAAGTCGCTATTCAGGCGGCGCTCACCGGACACCTGGTTCTTTCGACCTTGCATACCAACGACGCTCCCAGCACGATCACGCGGCTTTTGAACATGGGCGTGGAGCCCTTCCTGGTCTCAGGATCCCTGAACACGATCGTCGCCCAACGCCTTCTCCGCACGATCTGCTCGAAGTGCAAGGTGGAGTCGCCGGTGCCGCGCGAGAAGCTGGTCGAGCTCGGGTTCTCGCCCGAGGTGGCCGCCCAGCTTCGCCCGTTGAAGGGCGCGGGGTGCCAGGCCTGCAACCGGACCGGCTACAAAGGTCGCGTCGCGATCTACGAGGTTCTCGATTTCAGTCCGACGCTCAAAGAGATGGTGCTCAAGGGCGAGACCGCCATCGAGATCAAGAAGCAGGCGATCCGCGAAGGAATGAAGACGCTTCGAATGTCCGCGCTGACCAAGATGGCCGAGGGACGGACGACGATCGAGGAAGCGCTCGCTATGACGGTGGAGGGTTGAGATGGCGAGAGTGACGCTGCCGGCCTTGCTGAAGACGATGGTGGAACAA
>CAYNDM010000075.1:0-10598 GCA_964395265.1 uncultured Bacteriovoracaceae bacterium | reverse complement strand
CTGAACCGCGCCGGGAACTGAACTCCGGAGGCCTGGTTTCTTGAGTCAGGCGGCCCCGACTGGGGCGGCTTGAGCTCGGTAGTAGGCGGCTTCATACTCGATCGGCGGGACGTAGTCGAGCGGTTCCAGAATCCTGCGGTGATTGAACCAATCGACCCATTCGAACACGGCGTACTCGACCTGATCGAGGTTTCTCCAGGGACCGCAACGGTGAATGACCTCGGACTTGAAGAGCCCGATGATCGACTCTGCCATCGCGTTATCGTACGAGTCGCCCCGGCTTCCCACCGAACTCTCGACTCCCGCCTCGGCTAGCCGTTCCGTGTAGCGAATAGAGAGATATTGCGACCCCCGATCGCTATGGTGAACGAGTCCGCCCTGCACAGGCCGCGCATGAAGCGCTTGCTCAAGCGCGTCGAGCGGCAGATCGCTTCTCATCGATTTCGAGGCCCGCCAACCCACGATCGCCCGCGAGAAGACGTCGATGACGAAGGCGACATAAACGAACCCCGCCCAGGTCGCGACATACGTAAAATCCGCCACCCAAAGCTCGTTGGGACGACTGGCCCGGAAGTTCCGCTCAACAAGATCCGGCGGACGGACAGCGGACAGGTCAGCCTTTGTCGTGACGACGAACGCTCCGCCGCGAATCGCGCCCCTCAGGCCCAGTTGCCGGATGAGACGAACGACCGTGCAGCGGGCCACCCGGATGCCCTCACGGTTCAGCTGCTGCCAGAGCTTCTTCGCGCCGTAGACGGAGAAGTTCCCCCTCCAGACGCGCAGGATCTCCTCTCGGAGCCTTTCGTCACTTTTGGCCCGCTTGGAGCGGAGCTCGGGATCGAGCCGACGCGCGCGGTGCTCGTAGTACGTCGCCGGGGCGATCGGCAGAACATCGCAGATCGGCTCGATCCCATATTCATCTCGGTGTTCCTCGATGAAGGCGACCATCAACTCGGTCGGCGGTCGAGCTCCGCCTGGGCGAAAAAAGCCGAGGCTTTACGGAGAATCTCGTTCGCTCGCTTGAGTTCCCGGTTCTCCCGTTCGAGATCCTTCAGCCGCGCTCGCTCCTCGGTCGTGAGCCCTGCGCGCTTTCCCTGATCCCGCTCAGCCTGCCTCACCCAGGTCCGCAGCGTCTCGGGCGTACAGCCCATCTTGCCGGCGATCGATTGGATCGCGGCCCATTGGGACGGATGAGCACTGCCTTGCTCGAATACGAGGCGGACCGATCGCTCGCGCAATTCTGTCGGGTATCTCACTTGTCTCTTGTTCATGGCTTCTCCTTACTCTGATTTTACTCAGACTGAAAAGCCTCTGGGAATCCCGGCGCGGTTCACTTCTAGGATACTGGCCTCGACTCTGGCCGGTGGTTCACCCTGATTGATATACCAACAATGGAATCTCTTGAGACCCACGACAACAGAGCTTTTCTGGAGTCGGAATGGGAGACTCAACTTAAACATCAAATCCCGGTGTTGCCCGATTTTCAAAGTTTTCTCGTAGAACTACCCAGTGGTGGTCAGCAATGGCAAACTTAGAAGACGTCTTAAAAGATTTTGATCGACGATTGAGTTCTATAGAAGCGCAGCTTCGCCAGATCGGGCGGCAAGCTCCCGTCCCAATAACTCAAACTTCTGTTGTAGAAAGGGCAGATAAACCGTCTAGTCCAACTTCAGTTGAGATTCGTTTTCAGGGTTTAGCAAAGTTGGAAGAATTGATTAAGTGACAGATCCAATGGTCCACTCCTATTCTTCCTGTCAAGTGACATCCTAATAACCCTAGTTATTCGGCCCCGGACTGCCCGACAAGGCACGTCTGGGGCGCTTATTTTTGAGACCTCTTTTTAGGCGGCCTTCTCCGGACTTACTCGGATATCCAAACGGTAGCCGAGCGCTTTGAGGATTCTGAATACTGTGTCGAAGGTGGGCGTGCGACGCTGATCGCCTTTCTCTAGGCGGGCAATGAGGGGCTGGCTGACCCTTGCGCGTTTGGCGAGTTCTGCCTGTGATAGCCCGGCCTTTGCACGAAGGTCAGCGATGAGATGAGCAACCTGGAGATAAAATCTACGTTCGTCGTAATGAAGCCTGACTTCGGAGTCCTTGAACTCTCGCTCCAACAATCTCTCGAGAGGGAGACCCTGAGCCTTATTCTCGCTCTTCTTCATTTCAATACCTCCTTCAGTCGCTTTTTAGCTACTTCCAGCTCCCGTATAGGAGCCTTCTGGCCTTGTTTTTTATAGGCGTGCAGAACGTGCATGAGATCGGATTCCAGCATCGCGTAGAAAAACCGCCATCCGCCTCCTGGAGTGCGAATCTTGATTTCCCATAGCTTTCCCTCGATCTGCCGAAACTGACATCCGACCGCGGCCAATCCGTGCTCTCGAATATCTGAGAACACGGCTAAGATCTCAGCTCGATCCCTTGGCATCAAATTCTTTAAGAAATCCTCGATGTAGGATCTCCCAGACGCCGAGAGATGAAACTGAATTCTCATCACCTTTAATATTATAACCAATTGGTTATTAAGTCAAATACCTAAAACGTCGGAGGATAGTAGATTTGCCTAAGAGCGCGTAACAAAATGACCTCATAGGTTTCGGTGGCAGATCAGGCAGGCGGCGAGCTTAACCAACGCCTCATAGTTTTCTGCTCGCCTCTCGGTCCGAATCCTGATTTTTCCATAGCGCTTGAACCAGGCCAGAGTTCTTTCGACATACCAGCGGGTCTTGCCGAGGGCAGATCCATGCTCGGTCCTTCGTTTGGTGAGTTGAGGTTGGATTCCTCGGCTGCGAAGCGGGTCGCGATGGGCCTCGGGGTCGTAGCCACGATCACCTTGAACGATGTCGGGCCTTTGCCGGGGCCTTCCTTTTTTTCCCCGAACCTTTGGTACCCCGTCTACCAGCGGAATGACTTGGGTGACATCATGTGAATTGGCTCCCGTCACCTGGATAGCCAGCGGAATGCCCTTGGCGTCGACAAGAACGTGGACTTTCGAGCCCAATTTGCCGCGATCCGTGGGATTTGGACCCGTTTTGTCGCCACCACTCGGCGCCTTCGTCGTCGCACTGTCGACCAGCGCTCGTGACCAGTCGATTTTGTCGGCGCCGTTAAGCTCGGATAGCAGGATCTCGTAGAGCTTCTGGAAGACACCCTTGCGGTGCCACTGCTTGAGCCGGCGAAGGCAAGTCATCCCAGTCCCCAGCCGAGCTCCACGGGCATCTCCCGCCAGGGAATGCCCGTACGCAGTACGAAGATAATCCCAGTCAGGACCTTGCGGTTATCAAGGGGCTTACGCCCCGGATAGCGCTTTCGTCTACGCCGCAGCTCCGGTAGCAGCGGCCGAACCCGCTCCCAGAGATCGTCGGGGAGCCATTTTGAAGCCTTGCCCGGTAGAATCAACGAACCAGGTGTCCAGATCGATCGTGCCATCTTCATTCAGACTGAGCTGGAGGCGCTCCAAGATCCGATCAATCGTGCCGTCCCGGCTCCAGCGCCTGAATCTGCCATAGACGCATTCCCACTTGCCATAACGCTCTGGAAGCTCCCGCCACTGAGCGCCAGAGTTCAGGATCCAAAAAATTCCGTTGAGCACTCGACGGTGATCTTCCCAGGGACGTCCACCCTTGGATCCGGAGCGAGGCAGCAAGTCTTTAATCAATCGCCATCGAGGTTCGCTGAGTTCGTATCGTTTTGCCAAAGCCGTCCGGCCTCCCTGCCGGTAAAGCACGACCTTAGCAGAAAGGGAGGGTTGTTAAACAGAGCCTAGTCTGAATCTCGACCACGGCCGGATCAGTGGAGATCTGCACCCAGAAACTCGGATTGCGAAACTTCACCTGAAGAACACGAATCCCATAGGGGTTAGTTCGGGGAATCACCCAACAGGATCCTGCTTGCAGGCACCTCGAGGAAAATTTCTCAAGTAGCCGCTTTTGCGCATCTACGGCTTCAGGGATGGCTACTCGCATCGGTTGCTTCCGCCCGGCGGCAATGATTTCCTCATTGGTCATGGTAAACTCCGCCCCGAAGCGGATCTGAGCCAAGACCTGTGGAATGGTGAGAATCCACAGAAGAGCCAACCCAAATCCGTAAGACCTGAATCCAGCCGAGAGCATGTCATCGTCTGATCGGCTAAGCGCTGGACAAAGTAAACAAAGGCCAAAACGAGCACGAAGGCCTAACGCCAGGAGCGGCAGGATTTTAACCCCACCGCGGCGAGACTAACGCTCCCTAGAGGCGAGGTGCCGCGAAGTGGCTCTATTGTTCCAGGCGTGCACGCTCGGAAGAAGGTCCATAGGGTTGATCGGAGATTCGCCATCCCTGATCTCAAAATGCAGATGAGGCCCGGTCACTCTTCCGGTCGCACCCGAGGCCGCGATTTTCTGGCCCTGCTTGACCCTCTGGCCCTTTTTCACGAGAAGCTTGGAGTTGTGGGCATAGACCGTGGATAAACCCGAAGGATGCTGGATCACGACCAGCTTGCCGTAGCCGCGAATCTTTCTGCCGGCATAGACCACCTTCCCGCTTTGGGCCGCGTATACGGGCGTGCCCGATCGTGCTTTGAGGTCGATCCCCTCGTGGAGATCCCGCCCTCTCCTTCCAAAAGAAGACGTGACCGCGACTTTCTCCAAGGGCCACTGCCATTCGCTGGCGAGCCGCCTGAGCTCCGACATTCGCTTTCGGCTGACGGTTTGTACCGTCTCACGCTCACGTGGGGGCCTAGCCCGAGTATTGGCTCGATCCAGGTCGCTGAGCTGATCAAAGAGCCCGGAGCGCCCGGAGTCGATCGGTTGGGTCGCGCATCCGCCCAGTGCCAGAACCCATAGAGCCGCTAGGAGATGAATCCGACGAAGCGCCCTCATCGCGACTTCCGAGCTCCTTGACCTCCCCTTCTTTTGGTCCGGTCCATATTCCATCCTTCAGACAGAGAGGCAATGAAAGAGAGATCCGTGGCATCGAGCTTCAAGGGAGTCAAAGAAGCGTAGCCTTGCTCGACCACGTAACAGTCGGTGTCCCTCTCGCTCTTAAATCCCTTGTATTGTCCTCCGACCCAGAAGTAATCCTTTCCGCGATGATCCCGTCGCTTCAGAATGCTTCCGCTGTAATAACGGAAGCCCTGGCGAGCCAGCCGAATCCCTTTCACCTTGCTGACGGGCAGGTCAGGAACATTCAGGTTCAACAAGGTATGGCGGGGGAGCTCGGAGATCTTGAACTTGCGAATCAGCTGCAACGCCAGCTTCGCGGCGGTCTCGTAATGGAGCTCGGATTCGGGCTTCCGTTTCCTGAAATCGACCGAGAGACTGACCGCAAGCGAAGGGATGCCGAGAATGCTGGCCTCACGAGCCGCTGATACGGTGCCGGAGTAATAAACGTCCTGGCCCAGATTGGCGCCCCGATTGATCCCAGAGACCACCAGATCGGGTTCCCCTTTCATGACTTCGCGGATCCCTAGGTACACGCAGTCGGCGGGCGAACCATTGATTCCGTAAAAGTTCTCGCTGATCGGGATCAATCGCAGTGGCTTGTGCAGAGTCAGGGAGTGCCCCGTGGTGCTCTTCTCCTCAAGGGGGGCTACAACGTAAACCGTACCGAGTTTTTTGAGCTCTCGGTACATCGCCCGAATTCCCAGGGCGTGCACTCCATCGTCGTTCGAAAGCAAGATGCGCATATGGAAAATCATAAGCGCACCGCACGAAGAAACAAACGGTCATCTTCTTGACGGCGCCCCTGAGCGAGAGGACCGCTACGTGTGAGAGGACTACCAGCTGAGATGGGTACCGCTACCGGAGAGGAGGCCACTACCTGAGCAGATAGTCCCTGAGCGCGGCCTGAGCCTCGATCTCTTTGTTCCGCTTCTCCCCCTCAGGGGTATTCACGCTGGTGTAGGTGCACCTGACTCCTTGCGTTTCAAGCTTCGCGCAGGCGGCGACCAGAACCGAGTGTCCCAGCAAAACCGAGCCCAAGGTCGAAAGAGGGCCCGCATGGAACCCCGGGGCGATCTCGACGCAAGCATCGCCTTTGACGCCTCCCAAGTCCACGACGCGATCACAGACCTCGAAAAGGCGTTTTCCTGAAGGATGCCTCGAAACCACCGCCGAGCTATGAGCGACACTCGTGAACGCGACCGTGAAGAGCCCTTTTTCTTTGGCCTCGATCGCCAGATCCACAGTAGCGTTGTTGATCCCCGATTGGGATGCGAACCAGATCATCTCGCCTGGTCTCGGTTGAGCCCGGGAAAGGAGCGGCGAAGCCACCCCGTTGGTTCTCTCGAGAATCCTGACCACGCTGGGCCCGGCGGTCGGAAGAAGGTACTCGGCGAAGACCGGGACGACGAACGAGGCGCCTCCGGCCCGGTGGAAAAGCTCCATCGCAAAAATCGCGGAATGCCCGCTGCCGAAGACGAAGAGGGATTTCCCCGCCTGAACGTCGCTCACCAGCCTCTGAACGAGATCTGTCATGACCGACTCGTTCCTATTGATCAGGTCTTCGAGATGAGGCAGCGCAGTTGCGGCGTAACTTCGAGTCGTGATTCCAGGCATGTCATCCCCCGATTGCCTGGATCTTTGCGCTTCACGGGCCGGACGTCAAGGCGCTAGTGGCAAAGTCGCCCAATGTACCGAAGCCATTGCCCGTGAGGTTGAGGGAAAAGTCGACGCCAACGTCGCTGCAAAGCCCTTGCTCGCCACAACGATAACGGTTCGCCACGACATCGAACTTCCAGCAACGGGACGGACTCTGAAAGGTCAGGCCCCCACCCCATTCCAGAAGCTCACCGGTGACATTGTTCGTCACGATCGATGCGCTAGGTCGAATGTAATCAGAGATCGAGTAGGTGGCCGCGGCCCTCAGGCTGATGGCTTGGGAGTTGACCCGGTTATAACCGTACCCAATCGAAACGCTGCGTTCAAACGCGAGCACCTGCTGGTGAATCGCGCGCTCATGCACGTATCTCAAGGTGCCCGAGAAGATATGCCTCTTTTGGGTGTCAGTGATCGGCAGGTACGGGATGTAGTAATAGTCTCCAGCGATCTCGAATTTCTCATAGTTCCCGCGGAGAGCGGCGAAGAGGCGGCTCAAGGGCTTGCGATCTCCCCCCTCCTGCAAGGACCTGAAGTTCAGCGATTGGCCGGCCTGAAGCTCGACCGTGCGATGATAGCTCGGCCCCGGACGATCCAATGCCCCGAGCCTGCGTACCAGCTGGGTCGAGAACCCGTACGAAAGCGAATGCCCCAGTGGCGTGAAATAGTTCGAGTAGGTTCTGCTTGCATCAAGCGGGACGATATCGTTGCTGTCGAAGTTAAAGCCCGTGAACTCGTTTTCGCGCGCGAAGTTCATCTGCTTCGTGAACGGATGCGACTCATCCTCCACCAGCGTGTAAGTCGGAATCAGCGAATAGGTCAGCAGCGGCCTGAAGAAATGTTTCACCCTCGGGACGTTGGGGTTTTCGGTTTCGAATACCCGTTCCAACTGGGCGGCGACATCGGTTTGAAAAAGGAGATAGCCTCGGCTGAGGTTGGGCGCTTCGTTGCGAAAATTGTAAAAATAACCCCGATATTGCAGCGACGGGACGACCGCGAGCACGTCCCAAGGGCGAAACGTGGTGTAGAGCGAAGGCGTAACGGTGACTCGCGTCGCTTCACGAAGAACCCTGCACGGCGCGCCCGGATGGTCCGCGAGCGGGGTCTCTCCTACGCACAGACCGGTCTCATCGAAGGCCCCCGAGGGCCGTGTGAAATTCGTCGCTCCGAGCGTCAAGCCCGCGGCCAGGTTAGGCAGCAGAAACTTGTCGTTCGTCGTGATCGCGGTGGTCGGAAGCACTTGGACCGTGTCGCGATCGAAATCGATCGCGCTTTCGACGTTCAGCAAGTTCCGGAACCGCCTGGCCGCCACGTAGGAGCTAACCTGATTGGTCGAGTGAGCGAAGATCAGATCGGATGAGATGAAGGCTTCGCCGTAGCCAGGCACGTCGCGCATGGAAGCCGGATACAGATTGTCGCTGACCTCGAGGAGCCGAAGCTTCTGCTCGACCCCCCAAGGGAGCTCCTGTGACTGCGAAACATCGACTGCCCAGCGGTTCGAGCCTCCCTCGAAGCTCCTGTCGCGGACGTAAAAGAACTGCGCCGTGCCGCCGCTTCGCTCCGAGAGGCGATAACGCCCTTCCCACTCGAACCTTCTTCCCTGCCCTCCATATTCGCCTAGCCCGATCGTCATATCCACGCTTCGGGAGATGGCCCAGAAAAACGGAAGGACGATCCTGAATCCCGGACCTCCGCTCCTGAGTCTCGGGAACAGGAATCCGGTTTGCCGCTCCGTCTTCAGCGGGACGATCAGATAAGGCACCCATAGCGCCGGAGCGTCTTTGATCTTCGCCGTCACATTCGACATGTAAGCGTAACCGCCGAACTCCAAGTCCACGTCTTCACCCCTCAGGGACCAGCTATGGGGGCAATCCCAGCAGGTGGTGTACTCACCGCGATGGGTTTGGAAACGATCTTCGCTGAGCTTGTTGATCCGCTCGCCGGTCAGAGTGAAGCGGTCGCTGGAGACACGACCTCCCACGATCGTGCCCGTGCGCGTGTCCAGGTTGAAATGCATTTCCTCGCCGTAAATCACTGCTTCGGCAGCGATGTAGACACAGTTGCCGCGCGCGTCGAGAATGCGCTCATTCAGGTCTAGCTCGATGTAGTCGGCGGTCAGAGTCTCACCGTACTGGTGAACCGCGGCATTCCCGGTCAACCTCACGATGTTGGCCTTGCGATCCCAGACCGTCTTGTCACCCGACCAGTGCAGCGGCTCGCGGTCTTCGAGAGCCCAGGAGGTGGACGCACCCCAGGCGCTCATTGTGAGAATGAGAAGCAAGAGAAATGAAAGGACGCGAGTGATCAAACCCCGTCGGGAAACCGGCACGTGTGTCGTCCCAACCGCCACATCCACTGGCGCAGCTCCTGAGCCAGATCCTTTCGAGCGACGATTCGATCCAAAAAGCCGTGTTTCAAAAGGAACTCGCTCCGTTGAAATCCTTCAGGCAAGGACTGGCGGATCGTCTGCTCGATCACGCGCGGGCCGGCAAACCCGATCAACGCCTTCGGCTCGGCGAGGATCACGTCGCCCAGCATGGCAAACGAAGCCGCGACTCCACCCGTGGTCGGATCAGCGAGGATCGAAATGTAAGGGATCCCTTCAGCCCTCAACCGAGAGATGACGGCAGTCGTCTTCGCCATCTGCATCAGAGAGAGGATTCCCTCCTGCATCCTGGCCCCACCGCTGGAAGATACAATCACCGCCGGAACCTCGTCTTTGAGGGCCCCTTCCAAGACGCGGGTCACCTTCTCCCCGACGACGACCCCCATGCTGCCCCCCATGAACTTGAACTCGAATGCGCCCAAGTGAAACGGCAGCCCATGGAGAGTCGCCTTGCCCGCCACGAAGGCGTCGGTCAGGCCCGTATTTCCCGCGGCGGACCTCAAGCGGGACTTGTAGGGCTTGAGATCATCGAACTCCAGCGGATCATTGGAGGCAAGATCCTCGGCGTATTCCTGAAAGCTGCCTTCGTCCGTCAGCATCGCGATCCGCTCTGCCGCCGTCATTCGAGCGTGGTGATTGCACTCGGGGCACACATTCAGATTTTCTCTCAGTACCTTGGACTGGAGGATCTCACCGCAATTGGAACATTTGACCCAAAGCCCTTCGGGAACCTTGGACGT
The DNA here is from genome assembly GCA_964395265.1 of uncultured Bacteriovoracaceae bacterium. Classification (GTDB taxonomy): domain Bacteria; phylum Bdellovibrionota; class UBA1018; order UBA1018; family UBA1018; genus CAYNDM01. Next base: position 901 of record CAYNDM010000075.1, on the reverse strand, counting down.
ACGGTGGGTTTCGTGCGCCTTGATCCGAGGCGTCTTGAGATCGTCAAACCATGCCATTTGCTCGAAACTTAACAGGGTAACTGTGGAGAATCAATCGCAGTTCGAGAGAGAAGAGCCGCCGGACCCTTTACCCATCTTTTCGTTCTCGAACGCCTTCTTGAAAGCCTCGACCACGGCCGGGTCAAATTGGGTCCCACTATAGCGCACGATCTCGTCATAGGCCGTCTTGGGAGATAGGCCTTTTCGGTAGGGACGCGTACTCACCATGGCGTCATAAGTGTCCGCAACCGCGATGATCCTCGCGATCAAAGGGATCTCCTCTCCCTTGAGCTTGAGGGGGTAACCTTTTCCGTCCCAGCGCTCGTGGTGGTAGCGCATTCCACCAATGACATCTTTGAGGCCCTCAACTCGACTCATAATGTCATAACCCTGTTCCGGGTGAGTCATCATGACCTTCCACTCCTCCGGGTTCAAGGGAGCTTCCTTTTTGAGAACCTTGTCCTCGATCCCGATCTTGCCCACGTCGTGCAGGAGGGCCCCCAACCGGATCCGCTCCAGTTGCTCGCTCGTCAAGTCCAAGTATTTCGCGATACACATCGAGTAATGGACCACCCTCTTGGTGTGTCCCCCGGTGTATCGGTCTTTCTTCTCGATGGCCTCGGCCAACGCTTCGACGGTGTCGTAGAAGCTGTTCTTCAGATCGGTGTAGAGCCTCGAATTCTCGATGGCGACAGCCACCTGATGGCCAAGCGTCTCCAAGAGCATCAGGTCGTCTTGGTGGAAGTCGGGCCAATCGTGGCGCGAAGGGCGAGCCGGAACCTGCGGGAGTTTGTTGATCGCCTGCAGCACCCCGATCACCCGATCCTTGTTCTTTAGCGCGATGCAGACCATGGTCCTGACC
>CAYNDM010000074.1:0-10738 GCA_964395265.1 uncultured Bacteriovoracaceae bacterium | reverse complement strand
GATGAGTCACCGTGCGTTGAGTACTCCAGACCACCGTTCCGAAGCACTCGATCGGCTGACCGAAAACCGTGAATTTCAGGTTAATCAGCTCGTCCTGGGGCAGATCGTCCCTCATCTTGACGAAGCACCCTCCCATCGAAAGATCCAGGATATCCCCTGTCACTGCCGTCCCGTCCGGGCGATTCAGTTGAGCCGGCACGGACAATTTGTAGCGCGGATTGCTCTCCCACCAACGGATCTTGGGAAGGAAATAAGGAACTCGGACTTCGCGACTGACGCGGTAGAGAAGAAAGAACACGATGGCGGTCGCGATGGCGAAGGCCAAGACCTTGTGACTCGTGACACCATAATCAGAGGCCAGAATGGCGTTGCTATACACCACCAGGACGTTGACCCCGAAAAAGACGTACCAGGACCAGCGTCGCATCTCCCAAAGACCGTAACCCGAAGCGATCGCCCCGACGCTCAGAATATAAAAAGACGGGGCAAGGAGGATCCTGATCAGCTGCTTTCCTGGAATGTCGAAGAGCAATGCCACCAACAGCAGGTAGGTGACTGGGAAGGCCATGTAAATGAAGGCGACAGTTTTAAGAAAGCGGGTCGTGTAACGTTTCACGGTGTATCAAATCTAACTTGCCCACTCGGACGATTCAATTGTTGTTCTGATCCGGCTCCACAGCGTGAAGGAATTATCCTTTTATTTCAATAATAAATATAGAATGATGCGGCTTTGCGTCATCCATGGAGCGACTTTCTCAACCGGCGACACACCAAGGCAGGTCCTCGAGTTGCAAAGGCTGACCTCATGAAAATCCCATCTCATTCCCTTAAGACTCTGATTCCAGCAGCAGCTCTTGTGCTGACCACTGCCTGCTCCACCCTATCGGGGGACAAGTCGGGAGAGGACCTATCCCAAAGTGGACCCACTGTGGTGAGCGCGCAGGTTCAGCCCGAGAACATCCAGCTGGGCGAAGATTGGCAGGTCGAGCAAACCCCGACAATCACGGCCGAAATCAAGGATTTCACGGCGAGTGTTGACGATGTGCGCCTTCGCTTTCTTCGCGCCCCCCTTGAGATCACTATGACCCAGGTGGGAGGCACGACGTGGCAGGCCAATCTCACGCCTGAGCAGGTGAGGATGCTCGCCGTGGGCGGTGAAACCATGAAATACGAGGCGAATATCATCGCTCGAAACGAAGATGGCCGAATTGCCGTCAGCCAAGAGCCCGTGACGATCTCCGTACAGGCGCCTAGCCGCGGCGATCAACAAGCGGGAAAACAGGATTCCGAGGACGAGAAGAAAAAGAAATCGTCCAGGCAAGGCTGATTTCCCACGACAGCTCACCCTAGCAGGAGCTGAATTTCCCACACCCGGCCTGAGTAGCGCCGAAAAACGCTCTACTCAGGTCTCTCTTTGTCTGGTAGGTCGTCCCTATGGACGCCATTTTCAATGTACCCCAGCCAATTAACGAACCCATTCGCCCTTATTCCCCGGGTGACGCTTCGCGAGATAGCATCAAATCCGCTTTGAATCGCATGGCGGAAGAACGGGTCGAGATCCCTTGCATGATCGGAAACGAGGAGGTGCGAACCGGCGACAAAAGACAGGTCGCCATGCCGCACTCTCATCGCGAGATCGTAGCCGACTTCCACCTCGCTGGACCTCGTGAAATGCAGGCCGCCGTGGACGCAGCGATGCGCGCCAAGCCTGAGTGGGAAAATCTTCCTTGGCAGGAGCGCGTCGCGATCTTCCTGAAGGCCGCTGACCTCCTTGCCGGTCCCTACCGCGACCTCATGAACGCAGCGACGATGCTCGGCCAATCCAAAAACATCTTTCAGGCGGAGATCGACTCCGCATGCGAGTTCGTCGACTTCCTCAGGTTCAATGCCTACTACTACCGCCAGATCATGGAATCCCAGCCGATCTCCGCCCCAGGAATGTGGAATCGGATGGAATACCGCCCTCTCGAGGGCTTTGTTCTGGCCATCACGCCGTTCAACTTCACCGCGATCGCGGCCAATCTCGCGGCCGCTCCGGCGATGCTGGGCAACACAGTCGTCTGGAAGCCTTCCGACACCCAAATGCTCTCGGCTTATATGATCATGCGGCTCTTCAAGGAGGCCGGGTTGCCTGACGGCGTGATCAATATGATTCCGGCGGATGGCCCACTGGCAGGCGAGACCCTTTTGCCTCATCCCGAATTGGCCGGAGTCCATTTCACCGGATCGACCGCCACGTTCCAGAAGATCTACCGTTCCACCGCCGAGCACATCTCCCGTTACCGATCGTACCCCAGGATCGTGGGCGAGACGGGCGGGAAGGATTTCGTTTTCGCCCATCCCTCGGCCGATTGGCAGGCCGTGGTCACCGCTCTCGTTCGTGGCGCGTTCGAGTACCAGGGACAGAAGTGCTCCGCGGCGTCACGCGCATACATCCCCCGAAGCCTCTGGCCGAATATCCAGCAGAAGCTGGTCGCTGACATCAAAACGATCGCAATGGGGGATGTACGCGACTTCCGCAATTTCATGAACGCGGTCATCGACGAGCGCTCTTTCAACAAGATCAGGTCGTACATGGATCACGCCAAGTCGGATCCTGACGCGAAGATCCTGATCGGAGGGAACGCTTTCGGAGAAAAGGGGTGGTTCATCGAGCCGACAGTCATCGTGACCACGAATCCTCGTTCCAAAACGATGGTGGAAGAGATCTTCGGCCCGGTCCTGACGATCTATGTCTATGAGGACGGGAAGCTCGACGAGACCCTCGAGCATTGCGACACGTCCACGGCCTACGGACTAACAGGCGCGATCTTCGCCCGCGATCGCGTCGCGGTCGCGAAGCTGACCCAGAAATTGCGGAATGCCGCCGGCAATTTCTATATCAATGACAAGCCGACAGGTGCCGTCGTCGGTCAGCAGCCCTTTGGAGGCGCTCGTGGATCCGGAACCAACGATAAGGCTGGAAGCATCTTGAACCTATATCGCTGGCTATCCCCACGGACTCTGAAAGAGACGTTCGTGCCTCCGAAGGATTACCGCTATCCGTTCATGGGAGCGGAGTAACGCTGACGCCTTGCCTCCGAAACACGACGAGCCCGTTGACAGCGAAAAGGAAAACTAGCCTCTCTGCCTCGCGCGGCCCTGGCTCGCCAAAGTCCATGCGCTCATCTTGTAGAGGAGCCTGGCCCCGACGTTCGCATCCCATTCATCCGACTCGTCCGAAGCATTGGGCGCGACCTCGTTGAGATCAAATCCGATAATCTTTCGTCCGGAACGCGCGACCTCGGCGATCAGATAGGTCGCCTCATGAAAATCCAACCCACCGGGAACGGGAGTGCCGGTATGAGGGCAGAATCTAGGATCGAGCCCATCGATATCGAAAGAGATCCAGACCTCCTGCGGCAACTCGGCGATGATCCGATCGCAGAGGCTTGCCCATGGCCTGCCTTCGAATTTGCTCCGCGCCAGGTGCCCATCGAAGAAGATCCGGACCCGATCTCCCTGCTTCTCACAGTACTGGATCTCCTCTTCGCAGAAATCGCGGATCCCCACTTGAACGAGCTTCCCGATCTGCGGAATTTTCTCCAGTGCGTTATACATGATCGAGGCGTGCGACCAGATGAACCCCTCGTAAGCTCTGCGGGTATCGGAGTGCGCGTCGAAATGAAGGATTCCGAAAGAAGGATATTTCTCCGCCACGGCCTGAAACGCCCCGAACGGGACCGAATGATCCCCGCCGATCAGGCCAACAATCTTGCCGTCAGCCAGGAGCTTCGCGGTCTCACGACGGACATAGTCGTTCACCTTCGTACCCAAGGCGTTCACGCGCTCGAGATCCGCCTTCAAGGCTTCGTTCCCGTCGATATTGCCCCCGACTTCAATGACCCTTTGGGCGCGTTCCTTGGCTTCGCGATTAGCCGCTCGGATTTCCTCCGACTCTTCCAGCAGGAACATCCCCGCCTCGTAAGGCTTCTCGACATCCAGATCGAAGAGATCCACCTGGCGGCTCGCCTCTAGAATCGCCTGAGGCCCGTTGGAAGTGCCGCCACCGTAGGACGTCGTGGCCTCCCAGGGAACGGGCAAGTAAACCAAGGTGGATTCGGACTGCGTGTATGGAAGCCCGAAAATCCCTGAATCCCCGCTCGACGCTGCATTTGGATCGAATGATGTCTCCATGGCCGGGACTCTTCTCACATGCTATGACTTTCTGCAATGAGCAGTGGGGTCCACATCGATCGGCCGTCTACCTGGATCAGATACCGCAAAGGCCTTTGCGAAGGCTGCTGGGCAGGGTGCTGCACATTACCTGTCGAAGTCAGCCCCTTCGACTTGATGCGCTTGGAACTGATTACCGAGGACGAGGCCGCCGGATCGTTGAAAAAGGCCGCGAAAAGACTCATGCGTGAAGGGCTGGTCAGGGATTTCAACCCACGCTCGCAACTCTTCATCCTCGAGCAGCGCTACGGGCGGGACTGCATCTTCCTGGATGATCAACGAATGTGCTCCGTCTACGATAAGCGGCCTGAGGTCTGCAGGAAATTTCCCAGGATCGGGCCGCGCCCCGGCTGGTGCCCAGCCAAGGCACGAACCCAAGACATGCACGCCTCGAAGGCAACGAGGAAATAGCGCAACCCGATTATTCGCGAGAACAAGAAAACCTCGATTTTTTCGTTCACAGCATTTCCTTGAACTTGTCAACGATGACACGGTTCAGCCGCCTTTAAGTCCACGCGAATATTCGAAAGTTAATCTACTTCAATCCGTTCCTTTGAGGTCCGATAAGCCTCTTATGAATCGGGAAAGTTTCTTAGACACTCTCAGGCAGCAGTACTCAGACGAAATCCGCGGAGCGTTTCTTGAGTGCGCGCATGAGCGAGGCGAACAGGTCGATTTTCAAAAACTAGACGAGATGCTGACCAAGCTGATGCAGAACGCGAGCGTCGACGGGCTTCCCGAGCAGGAGTTCGTTGAGCTCGTGCAATCCACGATTCCTTACGCGTGGGAACAACTTGAGCTTTCCAGGCGCCGACAGCCAGGACAGAAGGCTGCCTAAAAGGGCAAGACAAATCCCGGATTAGCCTTGCTCGTTCCTTCGCGCATCGTATTTCCGGCTTTCAATTATCCACAACTTTTCCAAGCTTGATCTCGACCGCCTGAGCGATCCTAAACTCGGGCTGAATCTGCGAATCCAAACTACCCATACAACAATCTGAGATGGAACTCAAAATGGCTGCGCCCGTCTATCCTTACAACAATGTCGGATGGACCTAGGAGGGGGCTTAACTCAACAGCATTACCTATACAGATTCGATACTCTCTGGACAGTCAGACAGATCCTATACAGTGTAATGCACCAAGGATCTCCCCTGTCGAACTGTTTTCAGACTGAATCGTTGGCCGGAAAATTGCTCATATTTATTGGAATATGAGAAGAATACGGAGAAAATCACATATCCCCCTGTGCTTCGCGTTCGGAGCCGCCCTGGTCGCCTGCGCCCCGAAGGTCAGCAAAATCAGTCGCAACGACAACCCTCAAGTGCTTTCATTCGGATTTTCGAATTCACCCGTCGAGGTACACTGGGAAGTGCCGTCAGGCCAATTCGCCAAATATGAGCTCGAGGTCTGCTCCTACAGTGAGGAACGATGCACGCTCTTTGCCCAGTTCGAGTGCGAGCTCAGGTTCGGCTGCAGCGTACGCGACGAACTAGGAAGAAGAAGGAACCAGTACTCATTGGAGCTGGCAGCTGCCGGCGGCTCGAACGCGACTTCCACATATGTATTCTCGGACAAGCCCTATGCTGAAGTCGGAAAAAGCGCCTACCTCAGGATTCGCGCCTGGCAGAACGGTAAGGCCGGGCCCTGGAAATCAGCGAAATAGGGTGGAGAGTCGAAATGAACGAAACTCAAATCAGCAGATATCCGAAGTTCCTGACATGGGCCCTTGCAGCCATCCTGTGGGGAATCCCAGCATCAGCCATCGACCTGTCGTCCATCCCACCCGCTTCAAACGTACACGAAGCGAACCTGTACTTCCCGCTGCGAAGGCAGGCCGTGATCGACTTTCATGCTGCCCGTCCGGTTGATTACGGTTGGACTGGAAAGGCCGGGCTCTACCAGTTCACCAAGGCGTATAAAAACAACATCGCACCGGCCCTCCTGGCCAAACTCATCAAAGGCGTCGAAATCAGTGAGGTCAATCGCTTTTTGCAGGCGGCGCGCCCCTGGGGAAAAGAGGGCACGGATTACCCCGCCTTTCCCTGCAGAAGAAACGGTGACTACGACTTCACCATGCTCGGACTGATGTATCTTTTTCAGCAATTCAAGGACAAGCCGCATGTACTGTATCCGTCCACCCGCGACCATATCCTGTCCAAGCTCATCATCGTATCCGGAAACAATCAACGCACCAAACTCTCCCTTTTGTGCGGGGGATTCAAGGAAACCGAAAACCATATCCTAATGACGGAGTCCGTGCGCTACCTGAAGAATCAGGAGCTCTGGAAGGCGCTCGACGCCAGAAAGGGCCGCCCATCCAAGGCATTGAGGAAAATCTATAAAAACAGCGAAAACGGGTTTGACTCCTGGTTCGCCAGGTATCTGCAGCAGTTCGTGAAGGACGACTTCTTCGAGTACAACTCCAGGCCCTATCAGGGGTTATCGGTCGCGGCCATCCAGCTACTCTACGAATACGCCGAAAACGCAAACGTCAAGCTGGCCGCGAAGGCCGTCCTCGACTATGTCTCAGCCAAGACTGCCATACAGATCAACGGACTGAGGAGACGTGTCCCCATGCGACGGTTGAGGAGCTACCTGAAGAATCCAGGCCTAGTTCAGAGTAACAACGGGGATAGCGAGATCGACCGATTTATCGTCTACGCCGGCAATCACGACATCATGAAAGGCCTAAATCCGCCTAGCCGGCTCCCTCATCATTCTCTCTTCGCGATCTACCCGGCAATCGGCACTTATCGGGTTCCGGAGCCAATCCTGGACATCGCCATTCGGAAAGATGCCGTCGACTATTTCCAGACCTTCCGGCACGACGCCGTCGAGGCATACCATTCCACTTCAAGCTTCCTACTGAGTTCAGGAGGTATCCTGGTCGGTGCCGGCGGAGTCAAGGGCCTTTTCGACAAGGGTGCGCTTGATGGACTGCCGGTCGAAACGACTTTGATGCCGACTACCTCGGGATTTCAGATCACCGACCTGATCCACTTCAAGCCGGTCACCCCGGATACGAGTCAGCAGGGTATCTGCATTGCCCCGGGATTCGCCTGCGGCTATAACCCTCACATTCCGACCGGTATACCTGCTTCGTGCAAGGAAAGCGCGGGTCGCTTCATCTTATTCAATTTCAATACCCCCTCATGTCCGCTCAATTACGGGTTCTACGCGGCCCTTTATACGGATATCGCTCGAAACAAGCTTCACGCTCGCAATGGGAATAACACGTTCGGATTTCTGGAGGCTCGCGAAGCCAAGAACGGATTGACCTATGCCGAGTTCAGATCAAGAGTTCTCGCGAATCCCCACTCAGGATACAGCGACCTAGGATTGATGGCCTATGTCACGAGCGACGGGCGAAGGATCGAGTTTTACCTGGATCCGAAAAATAACGATAACCAAGTCATCCACGTCAACGGAAAGAACCTCCGTCCGAGATTCTTTGGCGACTGGGAGCATGCCGAGGGCGACCTAATGTCCTCTACCGGAGACGGGCGCATCACATTCGAGAATCCCGCGCTCGCCAAGAAACTCTTCATCGATTTCAGGGATGCTTCGAACGTAAAGGTCGAGGTCTTGAGTTACAGGACGGAGTCTCCCGGCACGCGGGACGAGGAGCTGGTTCCGGGGCGACCTCGGGGAACGAGAGGCCCTACGACTCCGCGAGGTGGAGGCGGAAGAGGTCGAACCACTGCAGCACTGCTATCCTCCGTTGATGTGGATGAATCTGAATCCGAGGAATCGGCTGAGCCGGCGCCTGAAGTTGCCGTGGAACAGCTTCTCGGGCTCGATTGACCTAGCGTCTACTAACGAACTCGCGACGGGTCCACGCCCCAACTGCGCAGAATCTGCTCTTCGTCGGCGGCACTCAATGCCTTCTTGAACTTGGCTCCAGGCCGACCCTTGACGATGCTTTCGCATTCCTTCCAAGTCGAGTGCCTTCGGGCCACGCCATTCACCAGGCTGACGTAAGAATACGCGGCCTTCTTTTCCTGACTTTCCGGCTTCCGCTCGGGAAGCGCGGTATCCTCGGGGAGATCATGGATCGCTACCGGGTACTTCAGTAATGGGCCGTGAAAAAGCTCCACTCTCTTGCGTTGCGAAAAGGCGACCGCGATTTCGTCCACCCGCTCGTTTCCAGGCGTCCCGGCGTGGCCTCGCACGTAGTGCCACCGGATCGAATTGCCTTTGCCCCGCTTCAGGACGAGAGCATGCAGCCGCTTCCAGAGGTCGGCATTGGCGACGTCCTTTCCTTCACTGGTCTTCCAATCCCTCTTCCTCCATCCCCAGATCCATTGGGTGATGCCTTGGATCAGATAGGTGGAGTCCGTGTACACATCGACCGGGCCAAGCCGGCCTTCGAGATTCTCGAATGCGGCGATCGCCGCCATCATCTCCATTTGGTTATTGGTGGTCCGTGGATGGTGACCTCCGAGCTCGAGCACTCGACCTTCTGGAAAGACCAAGATCGCTCCCCATCCGCCTGGACCAGGATTGCCGGAGCTCGCGCCGTCGGTGAAGACCAGAATTGAGTTCACCTTCAGAGGGGTAGCGCGATGGAGATGGCGAATCAAGATCGAATCGTGATGATACTGTTTCCAGTGGTGATCGAAACCCCGCGTCTCATTCTTCGAGAGTTTCAGGAATCCGACTGGCCGGACAATTGATCGGGGCTTGCGGCATTCGCATCAAGGACATGGTCAATCGTGAAGGCGATCTCGGCTATGTCTTGAGGATAGACCAGTGGGGTCAAGGGATAGGTACGGAGGTAGCGAAAGCTCTCGTCGCCTTTGGATTTCAGAAACTCAAACTTCATCGGCTTTGGGCCACCTGCCATATCGAAAACAAAGCCTCTGCTCCGGTGCTGGAAAAAGCAGGAATGCGGCGCGAAGGCATCTTGAGAAAAAATAAACTCCAGCGGGATGAATGGCGCGATTCAGTTCTATACGCCATCCTCGAATCCGATACCGAGGACCTTTCGAATCCACTCTAATGTTCCGCCGTAGGCCACCTCTTCAAACTCTTGAGGGCGATCACAACTTCGTTGATGAGAAGTCCCTAAACAGGTTCTTAAACCAAGATGCAGCCATTCAAAGCAGTGTGAATTGGCTAAAAAATCAATTAAATTGCTAGTTTTTATCTGTTTCAATTGACACAAAGCAGCCTTTCTTCGATATCTTGATTTAACATATTGAAATAAATAGATTTTATAACCAACCCCGCTGCGGAGAGTGATCAGAACCGTCTGGAAAATTCTCTTCCCGATGACAGTGCTGTGACAATTGCCGGAGCTGGACCGTTTACACTGATAGCAATGAAGCTGAGATCCTTGCACGTTGCGCATGAAAGCAAGAGCCGAGCGAAGCAGCTCACGCAACCTGTGGTTGCGCTGGGTGCCGGTTCCTTTGCGGGATCCTTTCATCTGGATACTTGCCAACGCAAGATCTGGGTCTATTCGAGAGAGCTTCCCAATCCTGCCCCTGCTCAAGTCGAGATCCTCAGCGGAATCGATGCCTACCGTTTTCTGCTTCGCGTCGCCTGTGGGTTGGAGAGCATGGTTCAGGGCGAAACGGATATTTTCGGACAGATCAAAGAGGCTTGGAAGAGATTCGAGAGCGCCAATCGATTCACCAGCCGTGAGCTCTCGCAGTGGATGCAAAAACTCTTCGAGGACACCAAGGACATCCGCGCGCTGCACCTGCAAAACGTGGGCGGGAGCTCCTATGGAACTTTGGTGAGAATGCTGTTGAGGCAACACGGCATTACTCCTTCCGATTCGATCCTGATCTCAGGCGCCGGCCAGATCGCTCAATCCATCTGTCCTTATCTGCTCGAAAACCCGCTGAGGCTCCACAACCGGACGTTTCACGCGGCGGAGGAGCTGGCGCGCCAGCTTCAGGAAAAATCCCCGCATCCGGTGACGATTCTGAGCGATGAGGAGTTTGAGCGTGAGTGGAAAACCGCGCGGTTCGCCGTGATCTGCACGCCGCTCAATGCCGAACTCGACCCCGGACGAGTCGCCACGTGGAGTGGCCAATGCGTGATCCACCTCGGAGCGATGCGGGACCAGGCGGGCGTCTGGAGCCAGATCCCAGGTTTTTGCTCGCTCAATGAGCTTTTTTCTCTTCAAAGCGTCCAGGATCAGGCGCGACTCAGACATATTCAACGCGCGAGCCGAGCCTGCGATGAGAGATCCATTCTCCGCTCGCTCGCTTCGTCTGCCGGCGCTTCCGTAAGCCTCGCCCACGGCTGGGAAGATCTGGCGGAATTCGCCTGAATCTTTTATTGGTTCAGAGATGAAACTCAAACTCGGAACCCGTCGATCTCTTCTGGCCTGGGCCCAAAGCGGCTGGGTTGCACGGCAGCTTGAGCGGCTCAACCCCGGTCTCGAAATCGAGATGGTCGGGATCGAGACTCGTGGTGATCGCGTCCTGGACGTCTCTCTTCAACAACTCGCCGGAAAGGAGTTCTTCGTCGCGGAGCTGGACGAGGCGCTGCGCGGAGGAAGAGTCGA
>CAYNDM010000073.1:4404-11050 GCA_964395265.1 uncultured Bacteriovoracaceae bacterium | reverse complement strand
TCGATGCGTCTTTGCGCAAAATCCTCGACGTTCTTGATTCATTCTTGCAGAAGTCGCTCGATATGCTCGTCGTCCAGTGAGTAAAAGCAGGTTCGGCCATCCCGTATCACTTTGACGAGGTGCAGGTTACGAAGTGTCCTCAAATGATGGCTCACGGCGGGCTGGCTCATTTTCACCAGCTCCGCGATCTCACCGACGCAAAGCTCGCCTTTGGACAACGCCCAGACGATCTGGATACGCGACGCGTCTCCCAAAGCCTGAAACGTCTCGGCCAGGAGGGCGAACATCCGCTTAGCCTTCAGCCCGTCAGCCACGCGGTTGCGATCGATGCTATTGAGAGACATTCTCATATAAATGATTGCTTATATATTGATCTCAGTTTCGTCAAGTCGCGCCCCGAAAAGAGCAGTGAAAGTTTGACGAAAGCCGCTTGCCTCCCTATTGTTGGCGAAAAGCCTGCGGGGGGGGCTTCATGATGAATAAAATCAGTCAATCTTTCCTTCTACTTTTGTCTGGCCTTTGGGTCAACGCAGTCCATGCCGAACCTACGGTCCATTCGTTCGCCGAGGTCCAAGCTTATGCTCGCAGCTCTGGTAAACGCCTGATCGAAACCGCTCCGGCTCAGCGCAAATGGATGACCGAGAACGAGATTTTCGATCTTTCTCGCATAGGCCATGAGCGCGGCGTCTGCGGCGGGTTCATGGATGTGACCGAGCACCCGGAAGCGGAGACTCTGTTTTTTCAGCCCTTCGACCTGATCGAAGGCCAACGCCCGACCCAGCAACACGTGGTCCGCCCACTCTTAGGAGAGCTTCAGGCGTCGAACCTTTGGAGCAACGTGGAGCATCTTTCGAGCTACTACACTCGGTACTATCGGTCCGATACGGGAGTCCAGGCCGCTCATTGGATTCGCGATCAGTTCATCGCTCTATCCGGGGGTCGAAACGACGTGAGCGTCGAGCTTTTCGAGCATCGCTTCCAGCAACCTTCCGTCATCGCCAAGATCCAAGGCAATGGGCCCAAAGCGCATGAAATGGTGATCATCGGAGCCCACGAAGACTCGATCAAATCGAACATCTTCGGAGCCGATCCCAACGGCCACGCACCTGGCGCCGACGATGACGCTTCGGGTGTGGCGACGGTGCTTGAGACCTTTCGAGTGCTGGCGCAGTCGGGGTTTCGGCCTGAGCGCACCTTGGTGTTCATGACCTACGCAGGCGAAGAGCTCGGCCTGCTCGGGAGCCAAGACATCGCCGTCTCCTACCAGCAAAAGGGAGCACAGGTGGTGGGCGTCATGCAACTCGACATGGCCATGTACCCCAACTCGCGCCGTGAGATCGTGCTGATCGTCGACCACACGAATCCAGCCCTGACCCTTTTCACGAAAGCGCTCCTGGACGAATACGTCCAGGCGCCTTACCGGGACGCCGCATGCGGATATGCATGCAGTGACCACGCGAGCTGGCATCGCGCCGGATATCCGGCCGTATTTCCAGGCGAGGCGGCGCCTCGGGATCACGAGTTCAATCGCAAGATCCACACTCCTGGAGATACACTTGCCAATAGCCTGGACGCGGAGTTCGGTCTTCACTTCGCCAAGACGGCATTGGCCTTCATGGTGGAGATGGCGGCGATCGGAAACTAGTTCGAGGACCGCCAACGCGGCTTCCTTCTCTTGGCCCTCGGGTCTTCGGACCCGAGGGCTTTTTCGTGCCAGGCGTGGGTCGACGCAAGGCTTTGCGGTAGATGATCTCGCCCAGAAAAACGATCGCGAAGCTGATATTTCCGATAACAGATCGGAGAAGGATCAGCTCGCCCAGGTCCACCTGGAACGCGAGCCAAAGGTAGAAGACGCTCTTCAGGTAAAAATAGACGACCCATAGAAGGGTCATCTTGCGGAAGTACCCACGACCAATCTCGCCTCCTTTCGGCCGAAATCGGTCAGGCAGGCCGTGGGCGAACCACTCCATGAGCGAAAGCCGGGTGAAGAGAGACACGAAAAGGACCGTTCCAATGACCAGGTTATGAAAAAAGGGCGACAATCGATAGAATCGCGCTCCGCCAAAAACCAGGTCCAAGCCCCCAAAGAAAACAGTGAACGCGCTGGAGGCGATGAAAAACGGATTCAACGGGATCCGCCACCGAAGAAAGACCCCTGTCTGCACGACGGCGACCCCGACCGCGAACGCGATCGCGGGCTCGGGACCAGCCAGACGGAAAGTCACGAAGAAAACGATGGGAACGATGAAGTTCCTCAAAGCGAAAGTCAGGATTTCCCGGAGGCGCTCGGTCACGGAAGTCTCCAGAACGGAGAACTTGAAAAGACCGTGCCGCTCCGCAAATCGGACGTTCCACGCGATTCGAGCCATCGCTCGACGCTCAAGCGTGAAACAGCTCCGGCTGATTGCTCCTTGAACTAGGCATTTCGCACGAGATGACCCAACGCTCGGTCCACGGTGGGATAGCCAAACTCGAATTTCCACTCTCGCGCTTTCTCCGGGACCGCTCTCTGGCTCGACAGCACGACATCGGACATCTCGCCCAGCATCAACTGCATCGCGACCCTGGGCGCGCGCAGGAAAGCCGGTCGATGCAACGCCCTTCCCAATTCCTGGGAGAATTTTTCGTTCGTGACTGGCTCAGGCGCGACGGCATTCATGGGTCCCTGCATCTCTTTTCGCGCCAACCCGGAAACCAGGAGCGAGACCAGGTCGTCGATATGGATCCAACTCACCCATTGCCTGCCATTCCCGATCGGCCCTCCCAATCCCCATCGAAAGAGCGGCAGAAGCTTTTGTAGCGCGCCTCCTTCGCGTCCGAGAACCATCCCGATTCGCGGAAGCAAGACTCTCATTCCCAAAATCGCTTCTCCCGCGGCTTCGTTCTCCCAGTCCCGGCAGACGCGGGACAGAAATCCCGAGCCCGGGCTCGAACCTTCGGTGAGGACTTCGTCGCCTCGATCCCCGTAATAGCCGACAGCCGAAGCTGAGATCAGGACTTGAGGACTGGAATGTCCCGGGAGCGTCAGGATCCCGCGCAAGAGGTTCCTGGTTCCCAGGACCCGCGAGTCGTAGATCCTTCGGCGCTGCTCCGGGCTCCAGCGCTTGGCCGCGATCGGCTCGCCCGCCAAGTTGATGATCGCTTCGGCTTTCGCGATCGCTTCCTGTGGGGGGAGCTCGATCTCGGGGTTCCACCCGAAAAAACAATCCCCCTGCGGCAGCCGGGAGCGGGCCGAATTCGGGTCACGACTGGCTATCATCAGATGATGGCCTTCTTCTTTGAGCCTCCTCGCAAGGCTCTTTCCAACAAACCCAGTGGCTCCAGTGATCAGGACTCTCATGAATGCGCCAAACCCCCACGATCCAACATTTTCATTCATACGATGCGAAAGCGACGCGAAGCCAGAAAAAGGCGGCAAAGCTTTCGCCGTTAGCCTCTCCAAGATCCACACCTCGACAGACAAACGCAGGCTTCTTGGCCGCCTCGCTCCTTCGGCGAACGAGCTGCATAAGATCCTCATAAAAAAAGCGCTCCCCAGATTTGACGCAATGCATTTTTTCGGTTACATCCTTTTCACTTTTTATGAGGGGTAGTTCATCGAGGGCGGATCGGCCGGGAGAAGGAAGCGGCGGCGCCGAAAACGGCAGCCCCATTCCCTTCTCCCGACGAGTCATGTCCTGGTCTCGTACTATCCTGGTCTTTGCGCGTTAGGCTGCCATCGCCGAAGGCGGGGTCGAGCTCTGTGAGGGAGCCATTTTTGCGATCTCTTGCACGCATCGAAGATAGCTCAGCAAAGCGCTCTTCTCTTTCCTGCCCAACCCGACGAATCGCACGGCGAATCCGGCTGGATAACTTCCTTGAGCCGGGCATTCCCTCACCACCTGGGCCGAGCATTTGATCACCCGGCTTCCCTCCAGGTTCAAGCGAATCGAGCAGTTCGCCCCGACTCCAAGCCGCCGTCGCTGTTGCCGTTGCTGCTGACGAACGCCCCGGTTGAGCGGGATCACCCAGGATGCGCTCTCGGTCGTGATGAAAGCACCTCCTTCTGAAATATCAAAGGTGTCCGAAACCAGCTCGCCTCCCAGAACGGGCTCGATCACGGCTCGAACCTGGGCCCGATAGCGCTTGGGCGTGAGCCACCAGCGAAGACGGGGGTTCAGCAGCACTTTCCGGGCTTCGGGGCTGAGTAGAAGCCCGTGAAGCCCGATCAATCCCAAGGCAGACGCGGACAGGCTCACGGCGGAGAAGTTCAACACAACCTTCCAGATCAGCCAGTTGTTCCAGAGAACGGCTCCGACCAGCAGGGCGGAGCTGAGCCATGACCAAGGGGACGCGCGCCAGATAAGAACGATCGATACGCTGCAAAGAGCGATCACGACCCAGTTGAACGGCGCCAGCTTGGCCAATGCGAAATGGAATTCCCATGGATAATGGCCATGGATCAACATCACCTGCACAGGCATTCCGATCGCGACAACCGCCAGGCAACCTGCCAATACGCTCAAAGCTTCAGGCCTCTTCCGCATCCTTGGAGTCTCCTTCCGCGAAGTAGTTGCAATAGCTGAAAATCCGATTCACGTACTTGCGGGCTTCTCGAAGCGAAGGCGCCTTGAGCCAGTCCGTTCCATATTGATCCACTGCGGAGCTCACGCGGGCATAACCCGAATGATAGCTCGCCAGGATCAGCCGGGTATGCGAGACCTCGGGATCCCGAAAAATTCCACGAATCCTCTTCATGTTCGCCGGGGTCGACCATCGCTCCGCCAGCAGCCTCAAGAAGGCGGCCCCTCCCTTGATCGACTTACCGCTGTCCAGGCGCCACTCGTTCGATGCGTTGATCTCGCCATTGAGGACCAGGAACTTCACCTGAGAGGCCGACAAGCGCTCCATACCCGGAAACCGCGGCCAATCAGCGAAAAGCGGGGCGATCTCCTTCTCAGCGATCGTCGTGACCTGGGTCAGGCCAATCGCCTTGGCCCAGCTGACCTGGCGCGGATTGAAACTCGACTCCTGAGCCACCAAGGCGGTGAAGAATGCCGGATTGAATCCTTCATCCTGAGACACTTTCTGGATCATCCTGACCAGCCGCTTCGGAGGGCTGAATTCCCCCACATGATGGATCGGCCTGGCACGGAACGCAGAGCAGGTCGGGGCATCGTATCTGGAATAGGCCAGGCTCCCGAGGGAGTTCAGATAGACGAGCTCGATCAAATGATCTGCAGTCGCGGGGAGCTTGACCACGGGGTTTTCGATCACGAGCTTGCGGCCGTCAATATCCGTCGATATCCGGCTCTGCCTCATGAAACTATCGCTCACGTCATTTCCGTTGTAGCGAACGAAAAGCTGATAGTTGGAAAAGTCTCCCAGGGAATCCTTGATGGTCACCCGAACCGATGCCCGGCCATGGAGAATCTGGCGGGAAGGCGTGATCGAAATACGAGGCTCCGAATCCGAAGCGGCGTCCTTCCTGGCGGCTTTTCGCCTCTGAGCCTCCTCGAAAACCAGCTCGCCTTCTCCTCCCACCTGGCCTGGCTTCCATATTCCAACCGCACCAATGGGAGTCAGGGGACCAGCGCAACCGGTACAGCCCAGAAGGAAGATCAAAGCTTGGGTGAAGGGCTTGATACAGAGTTTCGCCAACCTCGACCTCCCTTATTGTTAATCAATATTAACTATTTTAGCGAACACTACACATCGCGTCAAAATGTGTCAGACGAGGAAAACTCGAAGTGAATCACTGCAATGATAGGGTTTCTCGACTCAAAGAGGCGCCGAAAGGAGAAGCACGCCATCCGAGATCATCCTCTGAATAGCGATCCAGCTGAGCCAGGCGACCAGCCCCAGATAAAGAAGACCTAAGAGCTGCCCCAGCCACCCTTCCCCATAATACAAACGCTTGGGTCCGGTCGCGGGGAGCAGCGGGCTCACTCGTCTACGCCCATGCTGAGCGAACCAACGATAGAGGCGATCTCCCCAATGAGCGACCCAGGGAATCGACAAAATCGGAGCGAGCCAAAACGCGACTGGCGAAGCGCGAAGAATCACCAACACTCCCTGAAAGCGAAGATGCAGCTGACCCTGGACATCTTGAACCACCCAGCTGCTTTCTCGCTCCATGATCGCATGCATCTCCGGAAATTCCTGCGCCGCCCGGATCTCCACTTCAGGGAAAAGAAAGAAGGTCTTGAGCAAAGAGATGAGCTTTCGGCACGCTGAGCATTCCCGATCATAATAAAGCCGAAGCCCTATGCGACTGGGAGTCTTGAGTGAGGCGACCCAGCGATCCCAGAACGCCGAGGGCATCCAGGCGATCAGCATCCAATAACTCACGGGGTAATCCACGCTGAAGAGGATCGCGAGGGTAGCGAAAGAAAGAAAAACCTTGGGAAACTGATGCTCTTCCCTTGAATCAAAAGCACGATCCCAGGAGTAAAACGCCCCGACCGGGAGCAAGGCACAACCTAGGAAGTAAACTGCCGGAATGCTCAGGGGCATATCCAAGAGCACGAGCAGGAGCGCGAGGACGGGAGATACCCAGAAGACCTGAAATCCGATCAGGAAGAGGAAGTTCGCGCTTAAAGTGAGAGCCCAGATCCATCCTTGCCCCGAGGGAACCACCCTGAATTCCGTCAGCAGATCCCACAAG